>JAIYAB010000272.1 GCA_027489275.1 Hyphomicrobiales bacterium | reverse complement strand
TGTGCAGCCGGTGCGCGTGCCGGATGCCGAGCGCCGTCACGAAAACGGCCAGGAACCCGTAGCCGCCGGCCATCTCGGTGACGCCGTAGGACACGAGCGTGGCGGAAATGGCCACGACGCCGTCGCCGGTCTTGGCGAGGCTGCTTTCGGCAGGCGCCTTGAAGACGAGCCATCCGAAGACGCGTCCCACCAGCCATCCGCAGGCGAGCCCCGCGGCGAGCTTCCACACGACTGCAAGGGCGAGCCACTCGCCGAACCAGGCCTCGCCCGTGGCCGCCGATAGGCTGAGGGCGATGGCGAGGTGGACGAAGGGGAACGCCAAAGCGTCGTTCAGTCCTGCCTCGGAGGTGAGGGCGAAGCGGGCCTCGTCCTCCTCGCCCGTTTGCGGCGGCCCCACCTGCACGTCGGATGCGAGCACCGGGTCGGTCGGCGCCAGGCAGGCCCCCAGCAGGATCGCCGCCGGCCACGCCAGCCCGGCCCAGACGCCAAGCACGGCGATCAGCGCGATGCTGACCGGCATCGTGACCGCCAGCAGCCGCCACGTCGCGGACCAACTGCGCCAGCCCACGATCCGGTCGATCTTCAAGCCTGCTCCCATCAGGGAGACGATGACAATGAATTCCGTGATCCGCTCGGTGAGGACGGGAAGGTCGAGGGGCAGCGGCCTGATCGGAATCGGCACCAGGCTCCAAAGGACCGCGCCGATCGCAAGACAGATCATGGGAAGAGTCAGCGGCAGCGTACGCAGCGCGAGCGGCATCCATGCAACGAGCGCGATGAGCAGGCCTGTTCCCGTCAGGACGAGGATGTAGGGATCGGGGAGGAGGCTCTCAGCCGTCGGCACGCACGACAACTGTGACGTTTCGGCAAGGTTCCACGGGAGGGCGCTGCGAGCGGGGGCTCGACGTGACCGCTACGACGCGCTCGGCCAAGAAGCGTAGACCCTGCGGCGGCAACGCCGACAGGCTGTTTCCTTATCGAGCACGAAGCATCAGTTCATGACCGCCCGCAAGGCGTGTAGGGCTCGGCTGTTTTCGGCCGCCCCACTCGCATTCAGTGGGCCGAAGTCGCCCCTGATGGCCTTCAAGGCAAACCGCTCCATGTCGATTTCCCGCATCGTTCGAAATCCGAGCGAGCGGAGAAGGGGAAGCGGCGGGCACCATCCCTGCAACGCATGCTGGAACAGAAAGCCCGTCACGAGGGCCGGAAGAGCAAGCCAACGTTTGTCGCTCGCCGCGCCGAGAACGACGCCGGCAAATGCCAAGGTGGCTGCATTGGCCTCGAGCGTCCGCTCGACGTCCCATTCCCGATCCAGTTCGGCGAGACGCCCATCGATGCTCTCAGGATTGGCAGCATGATAGTGGATACTCGCGCGTATTTGACGCTCGATCGCCCAGTTGAGGCTGGCGGGAGTGTGCATTGGGACGCGGTCAGCGGTGTTTGGCAGCATGACGTTTGCTCCTCCGCCCCTCAACGTCGTTCCGTGACGTTCGTTCAGAGCGGCCGAGCCGTCGTACGGGCAGCTCGGTTTGGCACCGGCATCGCCAAATCAGGCGGGCGGCGCCCCTACGACGTCAGCGCAATACGGCAACCTTCGCGGGTCGCCGGGAGCCATGCTCCCGCAGGAGGCGATGAAGCGCCTGCCCATAGCGCGTTTTCTCGAACGTGCGGGCATGCACCGCGAGCTGCGCGGCATCGATGAAGCCGTTGAGGAACGCGATCTCCTCCAGGCAGGCAATCTGCATGCCCTGGCGGTGCTGGATCGTACGCACGAACTCCGAAGCCTCCAGCAGACTGTCGTGGGTGCCCGTGTCGAGCCAGGTGAAGCCGCGGCCCATGCGTTCCACATGCAGCGCGCCGCGCTCGAGATAGGCGCGGTTGACGTCGGTGATTTCCAGTTCCCCGCGCGGCGACGGCTTCACCGCGGCAGCGATGTCCAGCACGCTGTTGTCGTAGAAATAGAGCCCGGTGACGGCCCAGGACGACTCCGGCTCCTTCGGCTTCTCGACGATGGAGGTGGGTCGGCCGCGACCGTCCAGGTTCACGACGCCGTACCGCTCGGGATCCTCGACGTGATAGGCGAAGACGGTCGCCCCGGCGGGCCGCTCGCGCGCCTTGTGCAGCAGGCCGGTGAGGCCGGCGCCGTAGAAGATGTTGTCGCCGAGCACGAGTGCGACGGGATCGGTCCCGACGAAGTCGCGGCCGATCACGAAGGCCTGCGCAAGGCCTTCAGGCCGCGGCTGCACCGCATAGCTGAACCGGACGCCGAACTGCTCGCCCGACCCGAAGAGACTGCGGTAGTTGTCAAGGAACTCCGGCGACGAGATGATGAGAATGTCCCGGATGCCCGCGAGCATCAGCACCGAGACCGGATAGTAGATCATGGGCTTGTCGTAGATCGGCAGGAGCTGCTTGTTGATGGCGAGCGTGGCCGGATGAAGCCGCGTTCCGGAACCGCCGGCGAGAACGATACCCTTCATGACGTCGTGTCCTTTCTGATCGGCGGAGAGAGGGAGCAGGCCCGTCCGAACCGGCGAAGCCGGGCGCCCGCGGCGCGGGATTCGGGCTCATGCAAAGGGCGACTCGAAGCCCTCGAATGCCGGCTGGGCCTTGTCCTTGGCCGACAGGACGGCCGCACCCGCGGAAACGGGCCAGGCGATGGCAAGGGTGGGATCGTCCCAGGCAAGCCCGCGGTCGCAGGCAGGGTCGTAGGGTCCATCCACCTTGTAGGCCACCTCGGTGTCGGGCTCGATCGTACAGAAGCCGTGGGCAAAGCCACGGGGAACGAACAACTGCTCGCCGCCCCCGGCCGTCAGGGTTGCCGCGCACCAGTGTCCGTAGGTCGGCGACGACCTGCGGAGATCCACCGCCACGTCGAAGATCGCTCCGCGCACCACCCGCACCAGCTTCGCCTGTGGCGTGGGGGGCGTCTGGAAATGAAGGCCGCGGACTGTTCCGACCTGCGCCGAGAAGGACTGGTTGTCCTGCACGAAGTCGGCTTCGATACCGCCCCCCGCGTAGACGGACCGCGACCACGTCTCCATGAACCAACCGCGGTCATCCCCGAACCGGCGCGGGCGAACGAGGATCACAGAGGGGATGGAGAGGGGGGTGAACATGGTGCGGGTCTTGCAGTTTTTGAAGTCAGATCCTGAAGCTATAATGACTTAAGGGTCCGAAGATCGGGTTAGCCCGGATTCAAAAAAATTGAGCCCGATTTGTCTTCTGTTTTCACGAAAGATAGCGCCTTCGCTTTCATAATACACATTCCAACATCGCAGCCGGATGGACGCATCCCTGTGGCATTGGAAGAGGGTCTGCCCATGCGCGGCTATGCGGAGTTTCTTCTTGAACGAGGTTGGTACCTGACGGCTCATTTCAGGCGAGCGATACAAGCCAGCCGCTTCGGCATGCCAAAGATCGTTATGGCGTCGATCATGGTGGCCGCCATACCG
>JAIYAB010000051.1 GCA_027489275.1 Hyphomicrobiales bacterium | reverse complement strand
GCCGGCCCATGCGACTGGCGTCTTCGGCCTCAAGCCGACCTGGGGGCTCGTTTCGATGCGCGGCCATCGCCCGCCCGCCCCGGGAATCGACATCGAGGGCGACCTTGCCGTCGCCGGTCCCCTCGCCCGCTCGGCGCGCGACCTCGACCTGATGCTCTCGGTGATCGCCGGCCCGCCGGCGCTCGACGGCCCTCGCCCCGTCATCGCTCCGCCGCGGCGCACGACGCCGCAGGGGCTGCGCGTCGCGGTGTGGGCGAGCGATCCCTTCGCGCCTGCCGACCATGCGGTCGTGGCCGGGGTGCGCCGGGCGGCGGCGCTGCTGGCCGGCGCAGGCGCGCATGTCGACGAGGAGGCCCGCCCCGCCTTCTCCTTCGCCGAGGCGTTCGAGGTCTATGCGCTGTTTGCGCACGCCATCGTCGGCTCCGACCTGCCCGAGAAGGTGCGCGAGAAACTGGCGGCGGAAGCGGCCTCGTACGCGCCAGACGATATCTCCCACCGGGCGCTGCAGACGCGCGCGGTGCGCCTCGATCCCGTGCTGTACCGCAGCCTGAAGGAGCGCCGCGCCGCGATCCGGCGCGCCTGGGCCGCCTTCTTCGAGCGGTTCGACGTGGTGCTGATGCCGCCGGCGCCCGTCACCGCCGTCCCGCACCCCGCCGGACCGGACCAGCGGGCGCGCCGCCTCGTCGTGGATGGCGCCGAGCGGCCCTGGATGGACATGTTCCACTGGGCCGGCCCCGCCTCGGTGGCCAATCTGCCGTCGGCCGTCGCCCCCGTGATGCTCACGGACGCAGGCTTGCCGACCGGCGTTCAGATCGTGGCGCCCGAGGGCGCGGACCGCACGGCGACCGCCGTCGCCGGAATGCTGGAGGCGCTGGGCTGCGCCTTTCGCCGACCGCCTGTGCCGGACGCGGCCTGAGCCCGGTCCGAGCGGCATTCCGCGGGCGTTTTCGCGCGAAAACCGCCGCCTGCGCCGCCGCGTTTGACGCCGCGTGCGTCGCCCCTACACTGCGCGCTCCGATCACTGCGAAGGCACATGGCCCCCATGCTCACGAACCTCCAGACGCGCGACGTCGAGACGCTGATTCATCCCTATACGAATCTGCACGCGATCCGCTCCACCGGTCCGCTGGTTCTGGAGCGCGGCAAGGGGATCTGGGTCTACGACACCGAGGGCAAGGCCTACATCGAGGGCATGGCCGGGCTGTGGTGCACGGCGCTGGGCTACGGCAACGAGGAACTGGTCGAGACGGCCCGCGAGCAGATGCTCAAGATGCCCTTCACGCACCTCTTCGGCGGCAAGAGCCACGACCCGGCGATCGAGCTGGCCGAGAAGCTGAAGGAAATGGCGCCGATGCAGGTGTCGAAGGTGTTCTTCGGCTGCTCGGGCTCGGACGCCAACGACACGCAGATCAAGCTGATCTGGTACTACAACAACGCCATCGGCCGGCCCCTCAAGAAGAAGATCATCGCCCGCCTGAAGGGCTACCACGGCGTCACCATCGCCTCGGCCTCGCTGACCGGCCTGCCCAACAACCACATCGATTTCGACCTGCCGCTGCCCGGCATGCTGCACGTGTCCTGCCCGCATCATTACCGCTTCGGCCTGCCGGGCGAGACGGAGGAGGAGTATGCGACGCGCCTTGCCGCGGAACTCGAGGAGATGATCCTGCGCGAGGGGCCCGACACCGTCGCCGCCTTCATCGCCGAGCCGGTCGGCGGCGCCGGCGGCGTCACCGTGCCCCCGGCCACCTACTACGAGAAGATCCAGGCCGTCCTGACAAAGTACGACGTGCTGCTGATCGCCGACGAGGTGATCTGCGGCTTCGGGCGGCTGGGCACGCCCTTCGGCTCGCAGGCCATGAACATGAAGCCGGACACGATGACGCTCGCCAAGGCGATCACGTCCGCCTACTTCCCCGTCTCGGCGGTGCTCATCCCCGAGAAGATGTATGCGGCGATGATCGACGAGAGCAAGAAGATCGGCGTCTTCGCGCACGGCTACACCTATTCCGGCCATCCGGTCGGCGCAGCGATCGGCGTCAAGACGCTGGAGATCTACGAGCGCGACAAGATCTTCGAGAAGGCGGCGGCGAAGATCCCGGCCTTCTGGAAGCGCCTCGACGTGCTGCGCGACCATCCGCTCGTGGGAGAGGTGCGCGGCAAGGGCCTCGTCGCCGGCCTCGAACTGGTGGCCGACAAGGCCACGAAGCGCGCTTTCGACGTCAAGGCCGCGGTCGGCGCGAAGGCGACGATGATGCTGCAGGAGGAAGGGCTCATCGTGCGCAACCTCGGCGACACGATCGCCGTCTGCCCGCCCCTCGTCATCACCGAGGAGGAGATCGAGGACCTGTTCGACCGCATGGCCCGCGGGCTTGACCGCACCGAGGCGCTGGTCCGCGAGCACGCTCTGCGCGGCTGAGCCCCATCGCGCGGAGCCCGCGACGAGCTCCAGGAACCCGGAATGTGCGATTGCGCACATTCCGGGCAATTCGTTTCCGTTCACATCTCGTTCACCGTAGCCGGGCACTTATATGTGCACTCGGAAGGGGATCGCGCGAATGCGGTCGTCGCCGCGGTTGCCCGGGCGCTCAAGGCTCCCGGAGAAACCGGAACGAGATCAACGAGGCCGGCGCCGTGGTGGCTTCCGGCTCGCGAACGAGGAAACACACCATGTCTGCCGATGGTCGAGCTCAACGCCCGCACCACCAGAGCGAACAGCTCCAGCAGTCCGCGTCAATCCCCGACGACGGCGCGGCGCACAACCCCTTCCGCAGCATCGCGATCCCGGCCGTAGCCGCCGCGGCCGACCAGCTCCGCCGCCGCGCGTTGCAGGAGAAGGCCGCCCGCCCGGCGCCCCAGCTTCCCCCCGGCATCAAGGACTACGAGGACGCGTAGTCCTTCCTCCGGGTCAATGACCGAGAGCTTCGGAACCCCCGCCACGCGGGGGTTTTTCTTTTTTGCGGTCGCTGCGCCCTGACCGTCGGCAGAGGGCGGCGGCGGCGGTTCCCCCTCCCCCTCGACAGGATCTCCAATCCGTCCCATGACGAACGACTGGGGCGGGAGACACGGCGATGACGAGCGGACTGCGCAAGGGGCTGACGAGCTATGGCGACGCCGGGTTCTCGCTGTTCCTGCGCAAGGTGTTCATCAAGGCAGCGGGCTACTCGGACGACGCGCTGGACCGGCCGATCGTCGGGATCACCGACACGGCGAGCGACTTCAATCCCTGCCACGGCAACGCGCCGCAGCTGATCGAGGCGGTCAAGCGCGGAGTAATGCTGGCGGGCGCGCTGCCGATGACGTTCCCGACCATCTCCATCCACGAATCCTTCGCCCATCCCACCAGCATGGTGCTGCGCAACCTGATGGCGATGGACACCGAGGAGATGATCCGCGCCCAGCCGATGGACGCGGTCGTGCTCATCGGCGGGTGTGACAAGACGATGCCGGCGCAGATGATGGCCGCCATCAGCGCCGACATCCCGGCGGTGGTGCTGCCGGTGGGGCCGATGGTCGTCGGCCACCATCGCGGCGAGGTGCTCGGCGCCTGCACGGACTGCCGCCGCCTGTGGGGCGAGCATCGCGGCGGGCGGATCGACGCCGCGGAGATGGAGGAGATCGCCGGACGTCTGGCGCCCTCCGTGGGCACCTGCATGGTGATGGGGACGGCGAGCACCATCGGCGCGATGGCCGAGGCGCTCGGCCTCGCCCTGCCGGGAGCGGCGTCGGCGCCCGCCGTCCACGCCGACCGGCTGCGCATCGCCGAGGCGAGCGGACGCGCCGCAGCGGAGATGGCGAAGCGCCACAGGCCGCGGCCGAGCGAGATCGTCACCGCGGCTGCCATCCGCAACGCGATGGCGGTGCTGCAGGCCACCGGCGGCTCGACCAACGGCCTCGTCCACCTCGCCGCGATCGCCGGGCGTGCCGGGATCGAGCTCGACTACGCGGCCTTCGACCGGATGGGCCGGGACGTGCCGGTGCTGGTCGACCTGAAGCCCTCGGGCGCGCATTACATGGAGCATTTCCACCACGCCGGCGGCGTGCCGCGCCTCATGCGCGAGATCGCCGACGCGATGGACCTGTCGCGGCCGATCGTCGGCGGCGGCACGCTGGCCGACGCCGTCGCCGCCGCGCCGGACCACCCGACCAACGTCGTCCGCACCCGCGCCGATCCGGTGAGCGCGACCGGCAGCATGGCGATCCTGACCGGCAACCTCGCGCCGCGCGGCGCCGTCATCAAGCAGTCGGCGGCGAGCGAGAGGCTGATGAGCCATCGCGGGCGGGCGGTCGTATTCGAGAACATCGAGGACATGGCGGCGCGCATCGATGCTCCCGATCTCGACGTCGCGGCGGACGACGTGCTGATCCTGCGCAATGCCGGTCCCGTCGGCGCGCCGGGCATGCCCGAGGCGGGCTATCTCCCGATCCCGCGCAAGCTCGCGCAGGCCGGCGTCAAGGACATGGTGCGCGTCTCGGACGCGCGGATGTCGGGCACCGCCTTCGGCACCATCGTCCTGCACGTCGTGCCGGAGGCAGCGGTGGGCGGGCCGCTGGCGCTGGTGCGCACGGGCGACACGATCGTGCTCGACGTGGCCGCCCGGCGCATCGACATGCTGGTCGACGAGGCGGAACTGGCCGCCCGGCGCGCCGCCTGGACGCCGCCCCCTCCCCGCGCCGGCGAGCAGCGCGGCTACGCCCGGCTCTACCGCGAGCAGGTGCTGCAGGCCGACGAGGGTTGCGACTTCCGCGTCCTTACCGCCGACCCCGACGCTTCCGCGCGCAAGGACGCCGCCCGATGACCCGCTCCATCGTCCCCACCCGAACCCTCGAGGGGCGGGTCAGCTCCCTGATGATCGCCGATGGCGACGGGTTCGAGACCCGGCCGGTGGAGGCCGCCGAGCTCGATCTGGAGGGCTTCATGCTGCCCGGCCTGCGCGGCGAACGGCATCGCGGACTGGCTCGCAAGGCCGACGCGCGGGTGCCGTGGTTTCCCCGCGGCACGCCCATCCGCAACAGCCGGCACGTCTCCATCGTCTCCGCGGACGAGCTCGCCGCCATCGCCGGGGCGCTCGACATCCCGGCTGTCGATCCCGCCTGGCTCGGCGCCAACCTCGTGCTCGACGGGATACCCGACCTCTCGATGCTGCCGCGCGGGACGCGGATCTTCTTCCCCGGGTTCGCCACCCTCGCCGTCGAGGACCAGAACGCGCCCTGCCGCGGGCCGGGCAAGGCCATCGCCTCCCGGCATCCCGACAGGCCGGGCCTCGACCTCGACTTCGTCAAGGCGGCGAAGCGGCTGCGCGGCCTGGTCGCCTGGGTCGAGCGTGCCGGGACCATCCGCGCGGGCGACGCCGTGTCGCTGCGCCTGCCGGAGCAGTGGCTCTACTGAGGGGGCTACCGCTTCAGGAAGGCGTCGAAGGCCGCCCGCGCCTCTGGCGAGCGGAGCCTCTCGGCGAAAACGACGAACTCCCGTTCCATCGTGTCGAGAACGGCCTCGCGGCCGTGCCGCAGCAGGCGCTTGGTCTCCACGACCGCGCGGCGCGGCTTGCGGGCGAGCGCCGTTGCGGCGGCCCGTGCCGTCGCCTCAAGCGCATCCGCCGGCACGACGGCTCCCACCAGCCCCCAGTCGAGCGCCGTCGCCGCGTCGATCGCCTCGCCCAAAAGCAGCATGCGCGAGGCACGCGCCGGTCCCACCAGCGCGGGAAGCAGCAGGCTGGAGGCCGCTTCCGGCACGAGGCCCAGATCGACGAAAGGCGTGCGGAACACCGCGTCCGGCGCCGCGTAGACCATGTCGCAGTGCAGCAGCATCGTCGTGCCCACGCCGACGGCCATCCCCGACACGGCCGCGACGAGCGGCTTGTCGCAGAGCGCCAGCGCTTCGAGGAAACGCCTCACCGGCGCATCCGGGGCCGTGGGCGGCGAGCGCAGGAAGTCGCCGATGTCGTTGCCGGCCGTGAACACGCCGCCGGCGCCGCGCAGCAGCACCGCGCCGATGTCCAAATCGCCGGAGGCTCCGGCAATCGCGTCGGCGAGGTCGCCGTAGAGCGCGGCGGTGAAGGCGTTTTTCTTGGCGGGGCGGTCGAACAGGATGTCGCGAACGCCGTCGGCGTCCGTCACCACGATCCTGCCGGCCTGTGCCGCGTCCGCAACTGTCATCGCCCTCTCCCCTGCCGCAGCGTGCCCGCCAGCCTACCCCGGGTCGCCGCGACACTCCATCGCAGCATCCGCCGCGAAAGATGACGGCCGGCGCGATGGAACTGAATGAATTCCCACCACGTTGCGTTACGGTCAGCCCGTGTCCGGTGATTCCCGGACCGGGCGGGGGCCAACGTGACCGCATCCATCGTGTTCAGGCTTGCCTGCAGCTACATCGTCGACGACATACCGCTCCCGGCGCCGGAACTCGAGGTCATGCGCGCGGACTGGGAGCGGCTGCGCGCGGACGGCCTGCCGTCCCTGCGTGACGTCGACCCCTATCGAATCCAGGTGACCCCGGGGCGAGTTCACCTCGTCGCCGTGGAAGCCGGCCCGCGATTCCGCTTTCTGCACTATGGCTCCCGGGTCACCAATCCCGACGCCCGCGACATGACGGGCCTGACGACCGTCGACTACGACGACAAGGGCTTCGCCGAAGTCGTCACCGCCCACTACGCGGAAGCGGCCGGCGCCGGGCGGCCGGTGTGTCGGGCGCTGCGGGCGGAGTGGAAAGGCCAGGCCTATGACTATGTCCGCCTCGTCGCGCCTTTCGCGCTCGACGACGAGGCAGTGGTCGCGTTCCTGCTCGTGGCGACCCATCGCATCGCCATCCCCGAGCCCCTGGATCGCCCCTCCGCGCCGGCGGAGGAGGAAACGCTGCGGATCGCGGTCGAGCGGACGCGGCGACTTGCGCGCGAATTCATCAACGATCCGGCCCATGTGGCGCTCGAGGGCCTCGCGGCGGCGGCCGCGCTGCACTTCGCAGAGGCGACCGCCGCGGCGACCCGCCAGGGCTGATCGTTCAGAACCGCTCGGCGCGGATCACCTGGCAGTCGGCGATCGAGACGAGGCCGATCTGCCGGGCGACGAGCCCGTAGACGGCGTCGAGCACCGGGTCCACGCG
>JAIYAB010000353.1 GCA_027489275.1 Hyphomicrobiales bacterium | reverse complement strand
GATATCGACGGGCAGGCGCGGCGGCGTGAAGAGCCGTTCCAGCACCGTCCCCGGGGAAGTCGCCGCGGTGGCGAGGGCCACCCCGCCCGTGACCGCGAGCGCCTTGTGGCAACTGGCGGGCATGAAGTACCGGGCCGAGAACGTGCCGCCTGCCCGGGCCGGCGAGACGAGAACCGGCTTGGGAATGACCCGCCCCGAGACGTCGCCCAGCCCCATCCGGCGACCGGCCTCGCGGCGGATCGTCTCCAGCCGACTCATGAAGACCCCGTCGGCATCGAGTTCGTCCGGGGTCTCGGCGCCGGTCTTGCCGAGACTGCGCGCCTCGATCACGACGAGCGGCATCGCTGCGTCGACGCAGGTCACCGCGACGCCGTCGATGGTTTCCCGCGTCGCGCCGGTCGGGAAGAGGCCGCAGGTGCGCGAACCGGCCGCGTCGACGAAGGCGAGGTAGACCGGCGCGGCCGTTCCCGGCACGCCGTCGATCGCCGCAAGCCCGTCGTAGGTGACGCGGCCCTCCGGCGTCGCGACGCGCGCCTCGATGATCTTGCCGGTGTTGACGTTGTGGATGCGGATCGCCGTACTGCCGGGCCGCGCCGGCACCAGCCCTTGCTCGATGGCGAACGGGCCGACGGCGGCGAGCATGTTGCCGCAGTTGGGCGACGTGTCGACGGCGCGCTCGAGCACCTTCACCTGGGCAAACAGGTAATCGACGTCGGCGCCCGGGACCGTCGCCGGACCGACGATCGCCACCTTGCTCGTGAGCGCGTTGCCTCCGCCCAGCCCGTCGATCTGCAGCGCGTGCCCGGCCCCCATCGCCCCGACGAGAACGGCATCGCGGCCGGCAGGATCGGCCGGAAGGTCGGCGGCGAGGAAGAACGGGCCGCGGGATGTGCCGCCGCGCATCAGCACGCAAGGGATTCGCAAAGTCACCATCGCCGCGCTTTCATCCGTGAACAGGATCAATGGGCAGATGAGCTTTGCTAGTCGGATCAATATGGCTTGAGAAATGCAAATAATCCGGCTATTGATCCGATATGCGGATCAATTTCGAATTGCAGGACCTGCGGGCCTTCCTCACGGTGCTCGAACTCGGCGGCTTCCATCGCGCCGCCGAGGCGTTGGCGATGTCGCAGCCGGCCCTGTCGCGGCGCATCCAGTCGCTGGAAGCCGCTGTCGGCGCGCCTCTCATTGAGCGGACGACAAGACGTGTCGCGCCCACCTCCGTGGGGTCGTCCTTCGCTCCGCTCGCGCGGCGGCTGCTCGACGAACTGGAGGACACCCTGCTGGGCATGACCGGGGTCGGGCAGGCGCAGACGGGACAGGTGACGCTGGCCTGCGTGCCGACGGCGGCCTTCTACTTCCTGCCGCGGGCCATCGAGGCCTTCAACGAGCGGTTTCCGCAGATCCGGTTCCGGATTCTCGATCTGTCCGGCAATGAGGGGCTTCAGAGCGTCGCGCGCGGGGAAGCGGAGTTTGGGATCAACCTGCTCGGCAGCTCTGACCCCGACCTGCACTTCACGCCGCTGATCGAGGACCCCTATGTCCTCGCGTGCCGCAACGACCATCCCTTCGCGCGGCGCGAGAGCGTGTCCTGGGCCGATCTGCAGGGCGAGCGCCTCATCGGCGTCAGCCGCGCCAGCGGCAACCGGATGATCCTGGAGAACGCCCTCGCCAAGACGGACGTGCGCTTGTCCTTCCAGTACGAGGTCAACCACCTCACCACGTCGCTTGGCCTGGTCGAGCGCGGCCTCGGCATCTCGGTGCTGCCGAAGCTGGCAACACCGGAGGGGCCGCATCCCCTGATCGTAACCAAGTCCATCGGCGCGCCGGCCGTGACGCGCACCATCGGCGTCGTCGAGCGGCGCACCGCGCGCCTGTCGCCCGCCGCGCAGCGCTTCCGCGACATGCTGCTCGACTTCGCGACCGCCTAGCGCGCGTCCCGCGCGATCTCCACCGGCCGGTCTAGCACGATCTCCTCCGGCGTCACCCGGCAGCACCATGCCAGCGCCTCGACGCCGCGGGAGCGGGCGCGGGCGAAGGCGGCGGCGTAGGCGGGATCGATGTCGGCGGCGAGTTCGAAGCGATCTGCTGCCATCTGGACCACGAAGAGCATGACGGCACGGTCGCCGGCCTCCACCCGATCGCCCAGCTCATCGAGGTGCTTCGCGCCGCGCGATGTCACGCTGTCGGGAAACTCTGCGAGGCCCGGCACGCGCATCAGGTGGACGTTCTTCACCTCGACGAAGCACGCCGGGCGGCCACCGCCCTCCAGCAGGATGTCCACGCGGCTGTTGCGGCCGTATTTCACCTCGCGACGCAGCGTCGGGTAGCCGCGCAGCCCCGGAATCAGGCCGGCCGCGATGGCCTCGGCGGCGATGCCGTTCGGCCAGGCGGTGTTGATGCCCACCAGTTCTGGGCCGCGTCCGAACTCGGCCTCTACGATTTCCCAGGAATGGCCGAGCTTGCGGGCCGGGTTGTCGGACCTCGATAGCCACACCCGGTTTCCTTCGCCCTGCAGCCCCATCATCGAGCCCGGATTGGCGCAATGCGCCACGATGGTCTCGCCCGAGGCGTCTAGCACGATGTCGGCCAGGAACCGCTTGTACCGCCGCACGAGCCGGCCGGGGACGAGGGGGGAGGGGAAGCGCATGGAACCTCGCTGTCGGGGGCTCCATCGATGCGCTGCGCGGCGCTCCAGCCCGGAGCGGACGATCGAAGCGGCCGGATGCAGCGATTCTCAACCGCTGGGAGGCGCTTATGAACAGGCTGGAGGTCGGTTCGCCTTGAGCCGGGGGACGGGGCGCGTTAAATCCCGCGTCTCCCGGAGGATTCCATGGCCGAAGCCGCGCCTGTCGTCACCGCCGCCCTGCTGGTCATCGGCGACGAAATCCTCTCCGGACGCACCAAGGACAAGAACATCGGCACCATCGCCGACTACTGCACCGCGCTGGGCATCGACCTCAGCGAGGTCCGCGTCGTGCCGGACGTCGAGGACGAGATCGTCGCGGCGCTGAACGCCATGCGCGTGCGATACGACTACGTCTTCACCACCGGCGGCATCGGCCCGACGCACGACGACATCACGGCAGACGCGGTCGCCAAGGCCTTCGGCGTCGGTATCTCGCACGACGAGCGCGCGGTCGCGATGCTGCGCGAGCGGTTCCCGAACCCGGCCGACCTCAACGAGGCGCGCCTGCGCATGGCGCGGATCCCGCACGGCGCCGGCCTCATCGAGAACCCGATCTCCAAGGCCCCGGGGTTCACCATCGGCAACGTCTACGTGATGGCCGGCGTGCCTTCAATCATGCAGGCCATGTTCGACGCCGTCGCGCCCACGCTGAAGACCGGCGTGAAGATGCTGTCCGTCTCGCTCGACACGGGCGGCCTGCCGGAAGGCGCCTACGGCACGCCGCTCGCGGCCGTGCAGAAGGCGCATCCCGGCGTCATCATCGGCTCCTATCCCTCCTTCGACGGCCAGCGCTTCCGCAACCAGATCGTCCTGCGCGCCCGCGACGCCGCGGTGCTGGAGCAGGCGCGCGCCGCGGTCGCGGCGATGCTGGAGACCCTCGCATCCCCGAACCCGGCCGCACCGCCGGCCACGTCCTGACCGAACGCCGCCTACCGGAGCATCGCCATGTCTCAGTCCGCCGCCCCCAAGGCCTTCCCCGTCTCCTGGGACCAGTTCCACAGGGATGCCCGCGCGCTGGCGTGGCGCCTCGCGTCCTCAGGGCCGTTCGAGGCCATCGTCTGCATCACCCGCGGCGGACTTGTGCCGGCGGCCATCGTGTCGCGCGAACTCGGCACCCGGGTTATCGAAACGGTGTGCGTGGCGAGCTACCACGACTACACGTCCCAAGGCGAACTGCGGGTCCTCAAGGGCATCGCGCCCAACGTCGCCAGCCTCGGCGGTCCGGGCGGCAAGGGCGTGCTGGTGGTCGATGACCTCGTGGACACCGGAAAGACGGCGAAGGTCGTGCGCGAGATGCTGCCCAACGCGCACTTCGCCACCGTCTACGCCAAGCCGCTCGGCCGCCCTCTCGTCGACACGTTCGTGACCGAGGTTTCGCAGGACACCTGGATCTACTTCCCCTGGGATCTCGGCCTCGCCTTCCAGGCGCCGATCGCCGAGGGGCAGGCCGGCTGATCGGGACGCCGGCACGGGGCCGGCCAGACGGAGGCGAGGCGTGACGCGGACGGCATTCGACATCGGCAAGACGCGCACCTCGCTCTTTCGCGCCATCCTCGACGCGCGCGCCGCCTACGGCGCGTCCACGCCCATCCTGGAGGATCCCGAGCGCGCGCCCGTGAGCTACGGCCGCCTGGTGCTCGGCTCCCTCGTCATCGGCGCCAAGCTGGCCGCGATGACGAGCAAGGGCGAGGCGGTGGGCGTGATGCTGCCTAACGTCAACGCCGTGGCGGTGACCCTGCTCGGCCTCTCCGCGTACGGCCGCGTCGCGGCGATGCTCAACTTCACCGCCGGTTCGAAGAACCTGCGTTCCGCCGTCGAGACGGCGCAGGTCCGCCTCGTCGTCACCTCGCGCCGCTTCATCGACACGGCCAAGCTTGACGAGGTGGTCACGGCGCTGGAGGAGACGGAAACGGCCGGCGGCGAGCGCGTCCGCATGGTCTATCTGGAGGACGTGCGCGGCTCGGTGACGAGCCTCGACAAGGCCGCCGCGCTGGCCAAGTCCTTCGTCGCCTGCTGGGTCCATTCCCGCCACGCCTCGGCGCCGGACGAGCCGGCCGTGATCCTGTTCACCTCCGGGTCGGAGGGCAAGCCCAAGGGCGTCGCGCTTTCCAACGCCAACCTGCTCGCCAACATGCGCCAGATCGAGGCGCATATCGGCACGCCGCCACTGGGCGAGGGGCAGGTGGTGCTGAACCCGCTGCCGGTGTTCCACAGCTACGGCCTCACCGGCGGGCTGCTGCTGCCGCTCGCCACCGGCATGCGCGCGGTGCTCTATCCCAGCCCGCTGCACTACCGCCAGGTGCCGAAGATGGCGAAGGCCGTCGGCGCCACCATCCTGTTCGGCACGGACACGTTCCTGCAGGGCTGGGCGCGCGCGGCGGAGGGGGGCGATCTCGACACGGTCAAGGTCGTCGTCGCCGGCGCAGAGCGCGTGCGCGACCAGACGCGCGAGATGTGGGGCAAGTCCGGCTGCGTCATCCTCGAGGGCTACGGCGCGACCGAGTGCTCGCCGGTCATCGCCGTCAACCAGACGTTCGACAACCGCGCCGGGACCGTGGGCCGCATCCTGCCCGCCATCGAGGTACGGCTGGAGCCGGTCGAGGGCCTGCACGACGCCGGCCGTCTCGTAGTGCGCGGTCCCAACGTCATGGCGGGCTACATGCTCTCCGACGCGCCCGGCGAGGTTCAGCCCCCGCCGGACGGCTGGCACGACACGGGCGACATCGTTTCCATCGATGGGGACGGCTTCGTGCGGATCAGGGGCCGGGCCAAGCGTTTCGCCAAGATCGGCGGCGAGATGGTCTCGCTCGCCGCCATCGAAACGCTGGCCGCCGGCCTGTGGCCGGGCGCGAGCCATGTCGCCGTCACGCTGCCCGATCCGCGCAAGGGCGAGCAGATCGTGCTCGTCACCGACAAGCCCGACGCCGAGCGCGGCCCCCTCCTCGCCCATGCGCAGGCGCAGGGCTATTCCGAGCTCTGGGTCCCCCGCGCCATCCTCGTTACCGCCGCCATCCCGGTGCTCGGCAGCGGCAAGGTCGACTACGCCGGCACGCAGGAACTCGCCCGCACCATGCGCCCGATGCTGTGAGCGCCGCCCTTGCCGCCCCGGCCGCTTCGGGCTAGTCCCGGAGCCGGAGGCCGCTTGCCGGAACCGGTAGACGGAAGGCACTTAAAATGCCTCGGGCCACGCCCGTGTGGGTTCGAGTCCCACAGCGGCCACCATCGTTGCCCCATCCTCCCCAGGCCGTTGCCCTTTTCCGCGCGAGACGACTGGCGGAAGGTGTCATGAACGTGCAACCTTCCGCTGAAATGCGTCTGAGCCTGTGCCGGAGAACCCCCATGACCAGCCGTCGTAACCTGCTCGCCCTGCCGCTCCTGCTGGCGCTGGGCCATGCCGTGCCCGCCCATGCGCAGGGCACCGTGACCATGTACACCGCGATGCCGACTGAGATCCTCAACGCCCTCGTGCCGGCGATGAAGGCGAAGACCGGTCTCGACATCCAGGTCGTGACAGCCGGCTCGGGCGAGTTGCTCAAGCGCCTCCAGGCGGAGTCGTCGCGCCCGCTGGCCGACGTGCTGATCTCCGTCGGCGCCGACGGCGTCGATGCCAACACCAAGCTCTTCACGGCCTACGATCCGCCGGGTTCCGACAAGATCCTTCCCGGCATCCGCTTCAGCAAGACCTGGGTGCCGTTCAGCGTCACGCTGCCGACGGTGATCGCGGTCAACACCAAGCTGGTGCCCGAGAACGAGATTCCCACCGGCTGGCGCGACCTCGCTGACCCCAAGTGGAAGGGCAAGGTCGCCTTCGCAGGCGCCGACCGCTCCGGCTCCGCTTTCACCCAGATGATGCAGATCATCCACAACGAGGGCCCGAAGGAGGGCTGGGAACTGTTCGAGAAGATGATGGCGAACTTCGTCATCACGGGCAGCTCCACCGCCGTCATCCGCGGCACCGCGCAGGGCGAGTACGCCATGTCGCTGACGCTCGAGGACAACGCGCAGCGTTTCGCCGAGGGTGGCGCGCCGATCAAGATCGTCTACCCGAAGGAGGGCATCTCCGTGTCGGCGGACGTGATGACGCTCGTCGCCAACGGTCCGAACCCGGCCGGCGGCAAGGCGCTGATGGACTACATCGCCTCGCCGGAAGGGCAGGCCGTGATCGTCAAGGCCTCCGGCCGCCGCCCGATCCGCGGCGACGTCGCCGGCCCGGTAAACGCGGTCCCTGTGACATCGCTGAAGGTCAACACCTATCCCGTCGAATGGGCGGTGGCGAACACCAAGGAATACATGGACCGCTACCTCAAGCTGGCGCGTCGCTGATCGCGCCTGCCGGGCAGGAGGGGTCATGCAGGGGCTGGAACGTCCGGCGTCCGCCGGCCAGAGTCAGGGCCAGGGCTTCGGCCAGGCCCAGGCCCAGGGCGGGCGACCGGAGCAGCATCACGTCGTCATCGAGGGGCTGGCCAAGCGCTTCGGCGCTGTGACGGTGCTGGAGGGTCTGGACCTCGCCATCGAGAAGGGCGAGTTCCTCACCCTGCTTGGGCCGTCGGGCTGCGGCAAGACGACGTTGCTGCGCATCATCGCCGGGTTTCTCGATGCCGACGCCGGCCGCATCACCGTGGCCGGAGAGACGCTGCTCGGCCAGCCGCCGCATCGGCGCGATTTCGGCATGGTGTTCCAGAACTACGCCGTCTTCCCGCACATGACGGTTTTCGACAACGTCGCCTACGGGCTGCGCGCCCGCAACGTCCCGTCGGCCGACATCGGCCGGCGCGTGGAGCGGGCGCTGGAGCGCGTCCGGCTGGGCGCGTTCGCCAGCCGCTTCCCCACCCAGCTCTCCGGCGGGCAGAAACAGCGCGTCGGCCTCGCGCGAGCCATCGTCATCGAGCCGCGCCTGCTGCTCATGGACGAGCCGCTCTCCAACCTCGACGCCAAGCTGCGCATCGACATGCGGTCGGAGATCCGGCTGCTCCAGCGGGAGCTGGGCATCACGACGCTCTACGTCACCCATGACCAGGAGGAGGCGCTCGCCGTCTCCGACCGCATCGCCGTGCTCGACAAGGGCCGTATGCTCCAGGTGGGCGGCCCCAAGGCGATCTACGACGAGCACGCGCACCGCTTCGTCGCCGACTTTATCGGTAACGCGAACCAGATCGCGGCGCGCGTGGACGGCGGCCTCGTCCATTTCGCCGGCGGCGTGTCGATGCCGCTGCCCGGCGCCGCGCCGCCGGCGCAGCCGGTAACGGCGACGCTGCGCCCAGAGGACTTCCGCCTGTCCCCGTCGCCCGACTACACGGCCGCCCTGCCGGTGCGCGTGCTGCTCGTCTCCTATCTCGGCGCGCGGCTGCGCCTGTCCTGCGAGCTGGCCGACGGCGCGTCCCTGCAGGCCGACGTGGACAGCGACGCGATTGCCCCGGCGGCGGGCGAAACGGTCTCGCTCTGGTTCAACCCCGGCAAGGTACGGCTGTTTTCCGCCGAGGGCTGGCGCGTGTGAGCGCGGTGGTTTCTTCCTCGTCCCGCGCGTTCGATCCATGGCGGATCGTCGGCATCGTCGCGCTGGCGCTGCTGTTCGTGTTCGTCGCGCTGCCGGTGCTCGCCCTCCTGCGCCAGAGCCTCGTCGGGCAGGACTGCGAGTGTCTGTCGGTCGAGAACTACACGACCTTCTTCACGTCCCGCTATTTCAGCCGCGCGCTGTTCAACAGCCTCGTGGTGTCCACCGGCGCGACGCTGATCGCGCTGGCCATCGGGCTGCCGCTGGCGATCGTCCTCAGCCGCTACCGCCTCAAGGGCGGCTCGTTCCTGAAGATCATGATCGTCATGTCCATGCTGTCGCCGCCCTTCGTCGGCGCCTATGCGTGGATCCTCCTGTTCGGCCGCGCCGGCTTCGTGACGCAGCTCGGCCGCGACTGGTTCGGCGTCAGCCTGCCCACCATCTACGGCCCGTTCGGCATCGCCCTCGCCAGCGCCCTCAATCTCTATCCCGTCGTGTTCTTCATCGTGTCCGGCGCGCTGCAGCGCATCGACACCTCGCTGGAGGATGCCGCAGCGGGCCTGGGTCGGGCGCCGGCGGCCGTGTTCGCGACGATCACCCTGCCGCTCGTCATGCCGAGCCTCGTCACCTCCGCGCTGCTCGTCTTCCTCGGCACGATCTCAGACTTCGGCACCGCGAACATCCTGGGGGAGGGGGAGCGCTATCCCGTCCTCGCGACGCTGGCCTTCGCCCTCTACCTCAGCGAGATCGGAAGCGAGCCCGGCATGGCCGCCACCACCAGCATGGTGCTGCTCGCCATCGCGCTGGGGCTCGTCCTGCTCGTCCGCTTCCTGTCGGGCCGGCGCTCGGTCGCCGCCGACGGAGGACAGCCGCGCCGCCCGATGATCCTGGGTGGCCGCAAGACAGTCGTGGTGACGGTGCTGGCCTTCGGCCTTGTCGCCTTCGCCAACCTGCCGCTATTCATCATCGTCGGCTCGTCGTTCCTGGAGGTGAAGGGCGCGGTGTTCCAGTGGTCGCTGAGCCTCGGGAACTACGAGAAGGCCTATGCGCTGATGGGCAATGCGCTCCTCAACAGCATCCTGTTTTCGCTCCAGGCGCTCGCCATCATCCTCGTGGCGGGCGCGATGCTGGGCTATTACGTCAGCCGCTTCCAGGGGCAGTTGCCGCGGCTCGTCGACGGGCTCGTGACCATTCCCTACGTCATCCCCGGCACCGTGCTCGGCATCGGCTACGCCTCTCTTTTCAATGGCCCGCCCTTCTTCCTGACGGGGACGTCGGCGATCATCGTCATCGTCTACGTGGTGCGTCGGCTCCCCTATCTCGTCCGGTCCAGCTCCGGCATCGTCTACCAGATCGACCGCGGGCTGGAGGAGGCGTCGCAGAGCCTCGGCGTGAGGCCGATGGAGGGGTTCCTGCGCATCATGGTGCCGCTGATGCGCCCGGGTCTGGTGGCGGGGCTCATCATCGCGTGGCTCGAGGTCTTCAACGAGCTGTCCGCCTCGATCGTGCTCTATACGGGCGCGACGCGGACCCTGCCGATCGCGGCGTTCCAGCAGGCGTTCAGCGGCGACATCGGCATCGCGGCGGCCTACTCCTCGATCATGATCCTGGTGACGGCGCTGGCGCTCCTGATGCTCGTACGACAGGACGGCGTCGATTCCGTGATGCGCTGAGAGCCTGCAGGGACGCAAGGGAGGGCGCGCCCCGCCCGGTCCCATGTCCGGGCGGGGCGCAGTCCGGGTCAGGCCACGCGGCGGGTGCGCACGGGGGACTGGTCCGGGAGGGGTGCACGCGAACGCGGCGAACGCGGCTCCGCGCGGGTTCGGAAGGTTGCGACGAGATCGTTCAGTTGGTCGATCCGCTCGAGCAGGGCGGACGATGACGCGGCGCTTTCCTCAGCCAGCGCGGCGTTCTGCTGGGTCATCTCGTCCATGTGAGCCACGGCCTGGGTCATCTCGTCGATGCCGTTCGCCTGCTCGCTGGCTGCGTTGCTGATCGTGGTCACGGTGGCGGCAACCTTCTCCGACGCGGCGACGATCCGCGTCAGCGCATCGCCGGCCGAGCGGACGAGCTTGACGCCCTGCTGGACCTCCTGGTTCGACGACTGGATGAGCCCGGTGATGTCCTTGGCCGCGTCGCTGGACCGCTGCGCCAGCGTGCGGACCTCGCTGGCCACCACCGCGAAGCCCTTGCCGGCCTCGCCTGCACGCGCCGCCTCGACGGCCGCGTTCAGCGCCAGCAGGTTCGTCTGGAAGGCGATGTCGTCGATGACCGAGGTGATCGCCGAGATCTTCTGGCTTGCCTGCTCGATCCGCGCCATCGCATCCACGGCCTCGGTGACGATCGATCCGCCCGTGCCGGCGACTCGGGTGGCTTCGCCGGCCAGGCTGGCGGCCTCGCGGGAGGATCCGGCCGAGGCCTTCACGGAGGCGGCGAGCTGTTCCGTCGTCGCGGCGGTTTCCTCGAGGGACGAGGCTTGCTGCTCCGTCCGCCCGGAGAGGTCGTTGGCGCCCATGTTGATCTCGCGTGCCGAGGCCGCGACGTCGATGGCCGTGGACTGGATGGTCGAGACGGTCTCGGCGAGTCGGCGGATCGTGCCGCTGATCGCGGTCCCCATCTCTCCGAGACGGCCCGAGTAGACGCCCGTGACCTCGCGGGTGAGGTCGCCCGCCGCCACCGCGTCGAGAACAGAGGCGAATTCCAGCGTCGCCGCGTCCACGGTGGCGTTGATGCGGTTGATGCCGTCGACGAGAGTGGCGAGATCCCCGGCTGCGCCCTGCGCGTCGATGCGGCGGCTGAAGTCGCCTTCAACCGCGCTCTGCACCGTCGTGCTGACGCGGGCGACGACCTCGGCCGCGGCCTGCGCCTTGCGGCGAGCCTCGGCATCGGTTGCGGCCTTGTCCTGCTCCAGTGCCGCGCGCTCCTCGACCGAGCGCCGCAGCGTCAGGAACGAACGCGCCATCGAGCCGATCTCGTCGCCGCGGTCGTCGAAGGGCAGGTCGGTCGATCGCCCGGCCGCGAGGTCCTCCAGCGCCTTCGTGGTCGCTGCGACCGGCCCGGCGATGGCGCGCGAGGCCATGATCGCACCCAAGAGGCCGAGCAGCGCCAGCGCGACGATCAACCCGCCGGCCCACAGGAAGCGGTCATGCAGGGAGGCCTCGAGCGCAGCCAGATTCGCTGCCTCCTCGCGGTAAACCTCCTCCTCGATGGCCTTGACGCGCTTTTCCAGGTCAACGAAGGCTCTCTCGGCGCTCATCATGAACATCAGCGCGGCGCCGGCATCGGTATCGGCCATGTTGATGACATTGCGGGCTTGCTTGACGTAGGTCGTCAGCGCCGTTCCCGCCTGCTCCAGGACGGGCGCCGCCTCCGGCGCGGGGAGCGCCTGGCGCACGCTGGCGAAGACCGCGTTCAGCGGCTCGATTGAGGCCGCAACGCTCTTGGCGGCGGCGGTGATCTTGTCGCCGTCGCTTTCGTTCGCCGCTGTGGCGGTCAGGTGGAAGAGGCGGCCCTGCAGGCGCATCAGCGACGTGCCGAAGGCCGTTGTGGTCGCCTGCTTGATGTCCGCCGCTTCCGTATGCTGCAAGAAGGCCGCCTGGTTGGCCTTCATCGTCCAGACGAGCGACGCGCCCTGGGCGAGCAGGGCCGCGACAAGCGCCAGCGGCGCGGCTAGCACCTTCCAGCTGATGCGCAGGTTTGCAAACCGTCGAGCCAGGAGCGCCATGAAAGACCTTCTGTCTGAACCGTGGGGTTGAAAAGATCTGGAATGCTCAGAACTTGTAGACCCCGCCGCAAACGGCGGTATCGCCGAGCCTTTCGCAATACATCTGCTTGGGCTCGATCTTCTTGCTCACCGGGTTGACGAATTTGTAGTCCTGCCAGAACGTTGCATTTGTCTTGGCGAGTTCGACGCGCTCCTTGACGAAGAACTTCCCGTCCACGTCCTGCGCTTCGATCATCTCCTTGCCCACGAGCTTTTCGTTGGCGCCGTGGGCGAGCACCTTGCCGTCCAGGCCGTAGACGACGACGTAGAGGTCGCGGTCGATGAAGTCGGGCGATTTCTTCGTGAAAGCGGCATAGGCCTTCTCGGGGCCTTCGGTCTTCACGAAGGTCACGGCCTTGCGGACCATGGCCTGCGCCTCGTCGCGCGTAGCCCAGTCATTGCCGGCGACGGCGGCGGTGAAGGATCCCGCCAGGACTGCGGCTGCGGTGATGGTGACGAACTTCCACGGCATGGCATCCTCCTCGGCTTCGGTTCAGTTGATGGAGCCGTTATGCGGGAGGACCGAATAAAGAAGATCTTACAGTGTAAACTCATGCGTGACGCTGTGAATCATGGGTAAACGGCAGAGCGTTACTGCCATCATCGGGCAACGCCAGCAATTGCAATTGTCAAATCAAGACGCGAGTTCTGCAGTCGACGCGAGAAATGCAACCTGCAGTAAAGAAAAACCCCTGGCGCGAAGTCAGGGGTCAAGGTGTGGGAGGACCCGCTGCCGGCGGGAAGGGCCAAATTGCAGCGAGGATGACAGTCTACCCCGAGTCGAGCGGAATGGGTGTTGCGCGGCTGCATCAGGTGTTTCGTTTCGGAAAACGTTACAAATTGACGCCTGCAAATGCACAAAATATGCAGCTTCAGGTAGTGTTTCGCGGATTGGCTAAATCCCGCGTTGACCTTTGTCGGGGCACTTTCGGCCCGCAACCGGATCGACCCCGCCCATGACCCCTTCCCGCGCCGTCCTCATCGTCGATGACAGCATCGCCTCGGGCCGTGCGATCAGCGGCGTCCTGCGCCGGGCCGGCATCGACGACGTCGACGTGGCCGGGAGCCTCCCGGCCGCCATCGAACGGCTCGCCAACCGCCGCTATGGCGTCGTCATTGCCGATTACCTTGTCGGGGACTCCACAGGTCTCGTGCTGCGCACCGCCATGCTGGACATGCCACTCGCGGCCGACGTCGCGTTCATCCTGCTCAGCAATCGCGGAGGCGAGGATTGCTCGGGCCTTTCGGACCGATGCTCCAGCCTCACCAAGCCCGTCGATCCGCGCCGCCTGCGCGATCTCGTCGAGGCCTCCCTGGCGGAGGCGGCACGCTGAGCCTCAGGCTGTCGGCGTCCACTCGTAGAGCCAGGCATACCGGTTCATAAGGCCTTCGCCGCCCATCCGCCGCATGACGAAATCGCGCGCGAGCGCGAGCGGCTCGGGCATGTGGTAGATCCGCCCGTTGGCGCGCCCGGCGTTCTGCAGCGCGGCTGCACGTGGCCGGCGGATCGTCTCGAAGGCCCGCAGCGCCGCCGGCAGGTCGTCCGGGGTCGCCGCGATGCGCGCCGACAGGATGGCCGCGTCCTCGATCGCGCAGGCGCCGCCCTGCGCGAGGAAGGGGAGCAGCGGGTGCGCCGCGTCCCCGATCAGGCCGACGCGGCCGCTCACCCATCGCTCGCGAGGCGCACGATCGAACAGCGACCACACCTGCCATTCGCCCACCGCCTCGAACAGCGCCTTCAGTTCGGGGGACCAGCCGCGAAACCGGCGCTGGAACAGCGCCGGGTCGCCCGGCCGCGACCAGCCCGGCTCCGAGTTGGAGTCACTGATCACGGCGACGACGTTGACCAGCTTCCCGCCGCGCAGCGGATAATGGACGACGTGGGCGTTGGGGCCGAGCCACAGCCCGGTCTCCTGCTTGTGGAAGGCCGGCGGCGCCTTGTCGACCGGCACGAGCCCGCGCCACGCTACGTAGCCGCTGAACTCGGCTTCGGAATGGTCCCCTATGGCGTGCGCCACCCGCGACCACAGGCCGTCCGCGCCCACCAGCGCGGATCCGCGGTGCGTCTCGGGCCCGGCTCCGGCATCCACCGAGACCACCGCCTCGTCCCCCTCCGTGTCGGCGGAGACCACGCCGCGCCCGAACACGAGCCGCACCTGCGGCAGGCTGCGAACGGCATCGAGCAGGATCGTCTGGAGGTCGCCGCGGTGAACCACGTAGTAGGGTGCCCCGAAGCGGTCGCGCATGGTCCTGCCGAGCTTCATCTCGGTGAGCCGACCGGCGCCGATCCCGCGGCGCACGACGAGCCTCTCCGGTTCGCCCGCCGCCCGCGCCAGCGCCTGGCCGAGCCCCAGCGACAGCAGCACGCGCGACGCGTTCGGCGAGAGCTGGATGCCGGCGCCGATCTCCTCGACGCGCGTGCGCTTCTCGATCACCGTGACGGGCCGACCGGCGCGGCCTAGCATGAGCGCCAGCGTCAGCCCCGCAACTCCCGCTCCGGCGATCAGGATGGGCGGTTCGGCGCCCGCCGCGGGGGCGCTCATGACTGGGGCGTGCTCATGTCGCGGAAGCGGTGGGGACGCGTGGCGCGATCAGGCGGCCGCCTTGTCGTCCTTGGCCGACCAAGCACAGCCGGCCGGCTCCGTTTGCGCGCCGTGCAGAGAGGACTCGTAGACGAACAGCGTCGAGCAGTAGGGACAGATGATCTCCCGATCGTCGCCCATATCGAGGAAGACATGCGGGTGATCGAAAGGCGGCTTTGCGCCGATGCACATGAATTCCTTCGCGCCGATCCGGATGGAGCGGGCTCCGGCATCGTTGTGGAAGTGCGGGACGCCGATGTCGGCCATGACGTGGCTCCGGTCGCTCAGGTCGATTTCGCGCGCACCATAGTGGCTCGCTGCCGCTTCGGCTAGGCCGGGGACGGGCATTTCCGCCCCCCGCGACGAAAGGCCGAGGCTCGGGGCCCGCCTGCACTCCGCTTGCGGGGCGAAGGGCCGGTCGCCTAAACCAGAGCCCCTGACCGGGATCCGCGCCATGCACCGCTTCTCCTCCGACGGCGTCTCCATCGCCTATATCGACGAAACTCCCGCCGACGACATCGGCGAGCCGATCGTGCTGGTGCACGGCTTTGCCTCGAACCACGCCGTGAACTGGGTCAACACGCTGTGGGTGAAGACGCTGCTGGCTGCCGGCCGACGCGTCGTCGCCCTCGACAACCGCGGCCACGGCGCGAGCGAGAAGCTTCACGATCCCGCCGCCTACGGCTCCGACATCATGGCCCAGGACGTGCGCCGCCTGATGGACCACCTCGGCCTCGCCCGGGCTGACGTCATGGGCTATTCGATGGGCGCCCGCATCACCGCCCACCTGGCCTTGTCCGACCCCGGGCGGGTCCGCTCCGCACTGCTCGGCGGCCTCGGCATCCATCTTGTGCAAGGCGTCGGGCTGCCTCTGGGCATCGCCGACGCGATGGACGCGCCGTCGCTCGACTCGCTCTCCGATCCGATGCAGCGCATGTTCCGCGCCTTCGCGGAGCAGACGAAGAGCGACCTGCGCGCGCTCGCAGCCTGCATCCGCGGCTCGCGGCAGACGCTGAGCGAGGCCGAGGTCGGCCGCATCGCGGTCCCCACGCTGGTCAGCGTCGGCACGACGGACGATGTCGCG
>JAIYAB010000434.1 GCA_027489275.1 Hyphomicrobiales bacterium | reverse complement strand
CTGGAGCTGCTTCATGCCCAGGCTGATACGGTGGGTTTCCTTGTTGATCTTGATGACCTGCACTTTGACAGTTTCACCGATCGACAGGATTTCCGACGGATGGTTGACGCGGCGCCAGGCCATGTCGGTGACGTGCAGAAGGCCGTCAATGCCCCCGAGATCGACGAAGGCGCCGTACTCGGTGATGTTCTTGACGACGCCGTCGACGGTCTGGCCTTCCTCGAGGTTGGCCACGAGCTCGGAGCGGGCCTCGGCGCGCGTCTCTTCCAGCACGGTGCGGCGGGAGACGACGATGTTGCCGCGGCGGCGGTCCATCTTGAGGATCTGGAACGGCTGCGGCTGGCCCATCAGCGGACCGATGTCGCGGATCGGGCGGATGTCGACCTGCGAGCGCGGCAGGAACGCCACGGCGCCGTCGAGGTCGACCGTGTAGCCGCCCTTGACCTGGTTGAAGATGACGCCCGTCACCTTCTCGTTCTTCTCGTAGGCGACCTCGAGCTTGACCCAGCTCTCCTCGCGGCGCGCCTTGTCGCGCGAGATGACGGCCTCGCCGAGCGCGTTCTCGATGCGGTCGAGATCGACCTCGACCTCGTCGCCAACGACGATGGCGCCTTCACGGCCGGGGCCGGCGAACTCGCGCAGGGCGACACGACCCTCGGTCTTCAGGCCGATGTCGATGACCGCCATGTCCTTTTCGATGGCGACGACACGGCCCTTGACGACGGAGCCCTCGAGCGCGTCGGACTTGCCGAACGACTCGTCGAGCAGCGCCGCGAAATCCTCGCGGGAGGGGTTTTTCATAGCAGCGGACATTGGTTCTCCTGGGGGGCCTCGCTGGGCCCGGCGCCGGCGGTTGGTGTTGCGATGCGTTCCCTCCCGCCGTCGTCCCCGTGAAACGGATTCGGGGACCACCGCCTTGCGGCGGGCCGGCGCGGACCGGCGAGCTGGAACGAGGTTCGTTCAGGCGATAGTGCGTCCCGGCGGTTCTGCGGAAGTCACGCCCTCGCGGGAGCGATCCCCGCGGCGTCGACGATCGCGACAGCCGCCCGGAAAGCCTGCTCTATATCCAAGGACGTGGTGTCGAGCAAGCGCGCGTCGGGCGCGACCGCCAGCGGCGCCGTCGCGCGGCCCGAATCACGGGCGTCGCGGCGGCGGATATCGTCGAGCACATCCTCGAAGGTGACGCTCTCGCCCCGCCCCGCCAGCTCCCGGAACCGCCGCCTCGCCCGCTCCTCCGGCGTCGCGGTGACGAAGATCTTAACCGGCGCGTCGGGGCAGATCACCGTGCCGATGTCGCGGCCGTCGAGCACCGCGCCCTCCGCCCGCCGCGCGAAGGCGCGCTGCCAGTCGACGAGGGCGGCGCGGACCGCCGGCAGCGCGGCGACGACGCTCGCTGCTTCGCCCATCTCGCGGCCCCGCAGGCGGGTTTCGTCGAGATGCGAGCGATCGAGGGCCTGGGCCGCGCGCACGGCCGCCGTCTCGTCGCCGAGCGGATGGTCGAAATCGAGCAGGGCGCGAGCGACGGCGCGGTAGAGCAGGCCCGTGTCGAGGTGAGGCAGGCCGTAGTGCGCGGCGAGGCGTCGCGCGATGGTGCCCTTGCCCGAGGCCGCGGGGCCGTCGATCGCAATGATCATCGCAGCGTCTCCGGCTTTTCCGGCGCAATCCGGCCCTGCCGCCCGCCCGCGGCGGCGCCGCACTAGCACATGGCCGGCGGCTCGTCACGCGTCGGCGGGAGCCGGCCGCGCCCTCGCCTCGAATTGGGATTTGACAGGGGCGTCGGGGATGAATAACCCCGCTCAGCAGTTTTGACCCAGAACGAGGCTCGGACACGTGGCCAAACCGGAACTCGGCACCAAGCGCCAATGCCAGAGCTGCGGCGCTAAATTCTACGACCTGAACAAGAGCCCGATCCTGTGCCCCAAGTGCGGCGCGGCGTTCGCGGCCGTCGCGATCGCAGCGACCGTCGCCAGCCGTCGCGCGGCGGCGGCGGCGCCGGCCGAGGAGGAGGACGTCGAGCTCGACACCGCGGCCGGCCCCGAGCTGGTCTCGCTGGACGAGGTCGAGGCCGAGGAGGCCGAGAAGGACATCCCGATCGACGGCGTCGAGATCGAGGACGACATCGCCGAGGACGACACCTTCCTCGAGGAGGAAGAGGAAGGCGACGACGACGTGGCCGACCTCATCGACGGCGACATCGAGGACGACGAAGGGGCGTGAGCCCGTCGAATTGCACTTGAAGCCGTCCGGCGAGGCGGCTATAGAGCGGCACCGCTGACGGGGTCATGCCCGACGGCGGGACACGCCGGGTTCCCAGACCCGGTTCAGCGTGGGGCCATAGCTCAGCTGGGAGAGCGCTTCAATGGCATTGAAGAGGTCAGCGGTTCGATCCCGCTTGGCTCCACCAACTTCCTGATTTCGGCTTGAATTGCCGTAAGTTCTTGTTGCATCAGATACTTATTGCCGCAAAGTGGTCCACAGAGGTGGTCCACTGGGGTGCGGCGATGGGT
>JAIYAB010000494.1 GCA_027489275.1 Hyphomicrobiales bacterium | reverse complement strand
GCTTTGCGATGCCGTGGGAGATGTAGTTCACCGCGTCGTAGCGCGTCATGTCCTGCTCCTGCAGGAAGTACGCGGCGTGGCTCTCGCGCTCGGCGAAGATCGCGACGAGCACGTTCGCCCCGGTCACCTCTTCCCGCCCGGACGACTGGACGTGGATGACCGCGCGCTGGATGACGCGCTGGAAGCCGGCGGTCGGCTTGGAGTCGTCGCCGGCGTCTGTGATCAGGTTCGACAATTCGCTGTCGACGTACTCGGTGAGGTTTCGACGGAGCGCCTCGAGATCGACGTTGCACGCCCGCATCACCGCCGCGGCGTCCTGATCGTCGATCAGGGCGAGGAGGAGGTGCTCGAGCGTCGCATATTCGTGGTGGCGCTCGTTGGCGAGCGCCAGGGCCCGATGGAGGGCCTGCTCGAGATTGCGTGAGAAGGACGGCATGCGGTCAGCCTTTCACTTCTTTTCCATGACGCACTGCAGGGGATGCTGGTGCTTGCGGGCAAAGTCCATCACCAGCGTCACCTTGGTCTCGGCGACCTCGTAGGTGAAGACGCCGCACTCGCCGACGCCGTGCTGGTGAACGTGGAGCATGATGCGGGTGGCCTCGTCCGCATCCTTGTTGAAGAACCGCTGCAGGACGTGAACGACGAACTCCATCGGCGTGTAGTCGTCGTTGAGCAGCAGCACCCGGTACATGTTCGGCCGCTTGGTGCGGGTGCGTGTCTGGGTGATGACGGCGGTGCCCGAACCGCCGTCGCCCGGACGCACGGGCCCGCGGCGACGCTCGGCCATGCGCGGCGGTTCCGCCTGCCAGAACGACAGCGCGAAGCCGCGCGTGGCGGCATACGCCCGCCGGAGGCGGTCGACGACGGCGGGGAGGCTCAGCTTCAGATCCATTGCGGGTCGGCGATCCATGGTCCGGTGGCGGCGGGCGGTTGCCAACGAGGGTGAGCGTGGACCGGTTCCGTCGCCGAGGCAAACCAGCCTCGTCCCGTCAATCTATCCCTGCAACGGCCGCTTCGCCAGACGGACGAGGCGGAAATGGCGAGGGACGGATCGGCGCAGGTCGAGGACACGGCCGGCCTGCCGGATCCCCGGGGACGGACGACGAAAAAGGCCCGGCATCTCTGCCGGACCTTCATATAAGGCACGAATTGCGGCGGGACATGGCCCCGCACCGGATCGTGAGCGGCGCGACCCCCGCAGGGGCCGCGGTTCACGACACCGCGATTACTTCGCGGCGGCGGCCTGAGCCTTGGCGACGATCGACTCGTACGGCTTCACCGTCTCCTTGGCGAGGTTCGTGTAGAGCTCGCCGACCTTCGAGGCATAGGCCACGAAGCTCTCATAGGCCGACTTCATGTAGTCGGACTGGATCTCGACGGCCTTGTCGAGGGTCTTGGCGGCGGCGAGCTTCTCGGCCACCGACGAGCCCTGCTCGAACGCCTTCTTCGAGTAGTCGGCGAATTCCGTGGCGATCGCCTGCACGCTCTTGGAGGTCGCGCCGAAGCTCTTGACGGCGAGATCGACGTTGTCCTTCGCCAGCTTCTGGAAGTCTTCGAACTGAGCAGCCATGGTAGCACCCCTTGGTGAAAGGCCGCACCGTGCGGCCCGTGGATTTCGGCGGGGCCGGACACCGGCTGACATTGCCGCTCGACCCCTTGCCCGAGTGTTATATGTGCAGTGCACAATCGCTGTCAACGAGAAATGTTGCACTGCAACATAGATGCAAAGGCAACTGCCGCGTTCCCGGACGCCCGGGCGCGGATTCCCCGCCCCGTGCGAGACGCATTACTCCCAAGTCATTGCAATAAAACAATTTTCCAAAGGCCGTGCTTCCGCCAGACGGCCGTTCCCGGTCGGCGGGCGCGGCCGGTCCCGCAACTTCGGCGCGCCGCCTTAACCTGCGGGTAACCCCAACTCGATAGCGTTCGATGCTGTGCCGCGAAGGCGACAGTGGGCGAAGGGACGCGCCCGCCGAGTCTTCCGCGGCAGCGATCCGGGTGGGTCGGATCGCCGCGTGTCGGGGAATATGCATGCACTACAGCCGCGAGTTCCGCAGGCGCTTCACGGCGCTCGCCACGGTCGCCGTCGCCGCGACCGTCGTTCTGGTGTCCGCCGTCGGCCCGGCGGAAGCCCGGCGCCGGTCGGTCGCCAAGGGTGGCGGCTACAACCCGCCCTACGCGGCGATGATCGTCGACGCCAAGACCGGCCGGGTGCTCCACGCGACCAACGAGGATGCGCTGCGCCATCCCGCATCGGTCACGAAGGTGATGACGCTGTATCTCCTGTTCGAGCAGATCGAGCGCGGCCGCTTCCGCCTCGATTCGGAGCTCAAGGTCTCCTCCTTCGCCGCCCGCCAGGCGCCCTCGAAGATCGGCTTCACGCCCGGCGAAACGATCGAGGTCGAGGACGCCATCAGGGCTCTTGTCACGAAGTCCGCCAACGACGTCGCCGTGACCGTTGCCGAGAACGTGGCCGGTTCCGAGGATGAATTCGCCGAGCAGATGACGCGCAAGGCGCGCCAGCTCGGCATGAACCGCACGGTCTTCAAGAACGCCTCGGGGCTGCCCGACGTCGAGCAGGTCACGACCGCCCGCGACCTCGTCACGCTGGGCCGCGCGCTGCAGGACCGGTTCCCGCGCTACTACCATTATTTCTCGACAACGAACTTCAGCTACGACGGCCGCAACTACCGCAACCACAACCGGCTGCTCGGCCGCGTCGAGGGCATGGACGGCATCAAGACGGGCTACACCCGGATGTCGGGGTTCAACCTCCTCACATCGGTGAAGGCCGACGGCCGGCACCTCGTCGGCGTCGTGCTGGGCGGCCGTTCAGCCGGCGCCCGCGACGCGCAGATGGCGAGCCTGCTGAACGCCAACCTCGACCGTGCCTTCGCCGGCTCGCGCACGGCCCCGGCCGTCGGCGAACTGCCCACGGCAGTGGCCGAACGGGAGAGGCAGAAGGCGGCGGACGACGATGTGCCGGCGACGACCGCCGCCGTCACGCCGCGGCAGACGCCGCGCCAGATCGATCCGGCCGCCGCGCGCCCCGTCGTCGCTTCCGCGGCCGGCGCGGCGACCACGACGCCGTCCTCCACGTCCTCCCCGTCCTCGGGCGCGAACGGCATGCGCTGGGTCGTCGGCGCGCAGCCGAAGTCCGAGCCGGAGCCGGTGCGCGTCGCCAAGGTGGAGCCGGCGAAGACCGAGACGAAATCCGACCCCAAGGCCGGCGTCACCCGCGTCGAGCCCAAGGCCGACCCGAAGGCCGAGGCCCGGTCGGTTCCGCGTTCGCCGATGACCGGCTGGGTCATCCAGCTCGGCG
>JAIYAB010000360.1 GCA_027489275.1 Hyphomicrobiales bacterium | reverse complement strand
TGCTCGACTTCAAGCGGATGGGGTCGGCCGTGCTCGATTACGGCAACAACATCCGCCAGATGGCGAAGGAGGAGGGCGTCGCCGACGCGTTCGACTTCCCGGGCTTCGTGCCGGCCTACATCCGCCCGCTGTTCTGCCGCGGCATCGGCCCGTTCCGCTGGGCGGCGCTGTCGGGTGATCCGGAGGACATCTGGAAGACGGACGCCAAGGTGAAGGAGTTGCTGCCCGACAACGCGCACCTGCACCGGTGGCTGGACATGGCGAAGGAACGGATCAGCTTCCAGGGCCTGCCCGCGCGCATATGCTGGGTCGGGCTCGGCGACCGCCACCGCCTCGGCCTCGCCTTCAACGAGATGGTGGCGCGCGGCGAGTTGAAGGCGCCCGTCGTCATCGGCCGCGATCACCTCGATTCCGGCTCGGTGGCGTCGCCGAACCGCGAGACGGAGGCGATGAAGGACGGCTCGGACGCGGTGTCGGACTGGCCGCTGCTGAACGCGCTGCTCAACTGCGCCTCGGGCGCGACGTGGGTGTCGCTGCACCATGGCGGCGGCGTCGGCATCGGCTTCTCGCAGCACTCCGGAATGGTGATCGTTTGCGACGGAACGCCGGAGGCGGCGCGGCGGCTGGAGCGGGTGCTGTGGAACGACCCGGCGACGGGCGTGATGCGCCACGCCGACGCCGGCTACGACATCGCGCTCGACTGCGCGCGCGAGCACGGGCTGAAGCTGCCGGGCATCCTCGGCTGACAGCGCTCAGGCCGTCACCGCGCCGATGATGACGAGCAGCGGGCCTTCCGCTTCTTCCGCCGGGACGAGGCCCGGCAGGTCGGCGAGGAGGCAGCGCCGGTGCGACTGGGCCGGCGTGGTCGCCGCCGCGACGAGAAGAGCCGGGGTGTCCGGCGCCAGCCCTTCCGCCAGCAGGCGCGCGACCAGGGCGGGGATCGCGCGCGCCCCCATGTAGACGGCCGTCGTCGCCGCCGCATCAGCCAGCGCCGCCCAGTTCAGATCGTCCGGCAGGACGCCGTCGGGCGAGCGGGCGGTGACGAACTGGAGCCGTGGCGCGGCGGTGCGATGGGTCAGGCTGAGGCCGAGGCTCGCGGCGGCGCCGAAGGCGGCGGTAACGCCGGGCACGATCTCGATCGGCACGCCGGCGGCGCGGCAGGCGTCGAGTTCCTCCGACAGCCGGCCGAAAACGGACGGATCGCCGCCCTTGAGCCGCACGACGCGCCGGCCCGCCGCCGCCTCCGCCAGCAGCGCGGCGACGATGTCGGCCTGCGCGACGGAGGCGCGGCCGCCGCGCTTGCCGACGGCGATGCGCCGCGCCTCGCGCCGCGCGAGGTCGAGCACGCCGGGAGCGACGAGATCGTCGTAGAGGATGACGTCCGCCGACTGCAGGGCGCGGACGGCCTTCAGCGTCACGAGTTCGGGGTCGCCCGGCCCCGCGCCGACGAAGACGACCGCGCCCGCAGCCGCCTCGTCCTCCCGGTCGAGCGAGGCGAGCAGCGTGGCGCGGTCCGCCTCGGTGGGCGCTTCGTCGGGGCGAGCGAGAGCGAGCGCGGTGAACGCCTCCCAGAAACGGCGGCGGGCGCGGAAGGCGAGGTCGCGGGCCTGGACGTCGGGACGCCAGGCGCGCGCCGCCTCTGCCCAGCGCCGGAATCCCTCCGGCAGCAACGCCTCGATGCGGGCGCGGATCGCCTGGCCGAAGACGGGGGCGGCGCCGTCCGTCGAGATGCCGATGACGAGCGGCGAGCGGTTGACGATCGAGCCGAACTGGACGTCGCAGAAGGCCGGCTTGTCGACGACGTTGACGGTGACGCCGGCCAGGCGCGCCGCGCAGCGGAACGCCTGCGCCTCGGCGTCGGTCGCGACGTCGCCGACGGCCAGCGCGGCGCCCGGCATGACGTCCACCGACCACGGCCTGCGGTGCAGCACGACGCGGCCCGGGCCGGCGTGCCCGGCGACGAAGGCGTGCACGGCCTCGCCGGGATCTTCGGCGTAGAGATCGACATGGGCTCCCGCCGCGGCCAGCAGCTCGGCCTTCCAGGCGACACCCTCGCCGCCGCCGGCGAGCACGACGCGGCGGCCGTCCAGCCTGTGGAAGAGCGGGAGGACGCCGAGCGGTGCGATGCGGCTCGCCATGGTAGTGGCCGGACGCCGCCGTCCGCCGCCGGCCGAGAAGGAAGTCATGCGCCCGTCTCCGCGAAACCCACGCGAGGTGATGGCGTATGCCGGCCGCTTTGCAAGATCATGCGCTTGAGATTGCACGTTATTTGGGCAACGAAGGCGAATTCCGCAGCACGGGTGTGACAAATGCGTGAAAAACCGGCGGGAAGGCCTGTTTTGGGAAAGATTTCTGCCGATAACGGTGCAGCGGGCATTGCGTTCGAACGGCCTCGCCTTAGCTTGGGTCTCGTACTGGAGGCCGACTCGTGAGTGCCCACAGCATCCGTGTCATTCTTGCCTGCAAACAGTTGGCGCTCTTCGCCGGCGCGTCTGACGAGACGATCGAGGCCTTCGGCGAGGCGAGCTTCGTGCAGTCCGTGCCGGCAGGAACGGAGGTCATCGGGCAAGACGAGCAGGTTCAGTACCTCTACGGAATCTCGTCCGGCGCCGTCGAGGCGCTGGCAACGCACAACGGCTTGCAGACGCTGCTTTACGTCGTGCCGTCCGGGCGGTGCTTCGCTTATTCATGCACCCTGATCCAGACGCCCTCCTTCGCCAGCTTCGTCACGGTCGAGCGGTCGGATCTCGTGATGATCCCGGTGGACGTGCTGCGGGATCGGCTGGAGCGTGACGGGGGGCTGGCACTCGCCTTCGCGCGCGAACTGGCGCGCACGACCGACATGGCGGCCCGCGAGATCCTGAACCAGAAGCTGCGGCCTGCCGCCGAGCGCCTCGCCGGGCTCCTGCTGCGCGAGCACTCCAAGTCCCCGGACTGCAATGTCATCGCGTTCAGCCTCTCGAAGCGCAAGGTGGCGCTTCGCCTCGGCGCGACCCCGGAGACGCTGTCGCGCATCCTCGCCACGCTGAAGACCGTCGGCGTCGAGACGGACGGCAATCGCTACATCATCCACGACATCGACGCGCTGCGGACCTTCGCGAAGCCCTCGCTGACGCTCGATCCGCCGGCCTGGTGAGGCCGGCCCCTATCGCCGCCGATCCGTCATCGCGCGGAGCCGGGCCAGCACGGACGGATCGGCGAAGATCTCAGCCGTGGTGCGTGCCATGCGCCTGCGCCAGTTCGGCCGCTCCCTGTCCGTCCCCGGCAGATTGACGGCGACCGCCTCGCCGGCGAGGTCGTCGAGTTGCGCGAGGGCGAGGACGCAGGGCGTCGCGGCGACGAGCGCGTGCAGCGCGACCGTCACGATGTCCGGCAGGTCGGGCTCGTCCCCTGTCGCATCGGCCGGGATGTCCGAGGCCGCGAGCAGCGCGAGGACGCGGCGTCGGTCCTGCGCGCGCTCCTGCCGCGCCGTGTCGGCCTCCGCCGCCGACAGCGAGCCGAGGACCTCGCGCTCGGCGATGTCCGCCCCGGTCCACCAGCCGCGCAGGGTCGGCAGGTCGTGCGTGCTGGCGCAGGCGACGGCGGCGGCCGGCCACGTCCGCGGCGGGCGGAACGCGTCGCCGTCGCGCTCGAACCAGAGGACGCGGTAGCTCAGCACGTCGGCCTCGGCGAGACGCTCGCGGAAGCCTTCGGGCACGGTGCCGAGGTCCTCGCCCACGACGACGGCGCGGGCCCGGTGACTCTCCAGTGCGAGCTGCCCGACGAGGTGGTCGAACGGCGCGGCGACATAGGCGCCATCGGCGCCCCGCGCGCCCTCCGGCACCCAGAACAGCCGCGCGAGGCCCATGACGTGGTCGATGCGCAGCGCACCGGCGTGGCGCATGTTCGCCGCAACGAGCTCCGCGAAGGCCGCGCCCCCGGTCCGCGCTTGCGCGAGCGGATCGGGCGGCGGGAGCCCCCAGACCTGCCCGTCGCGCGAGAACAGGTCCGGCGGCGCGCCGATGGAGACGCCCGAGGCGAAGCCGTCGGGATCGGCCCAGATCTCGGCGCCGTCAGGCGCCGCGCCCACCGCGAGGTCGCGGTAGAAGCCGAGCGACAGGCCCGATGCCGCCGCCGCCCGCCCGAACTGGCGGTCGCAGAGGAATTGCAGCCAGGCATGAAACGCGCAGGCCGCGGGGTCGGCCATAGCCTCCGCGGCGACCGGATCGCGAAGACGCTCAGGCCAACGCTGCCATGGGCCGGCATGGATCTCCGACATCGCCTCGAACGCGGCGAAGCGCGCCAGCGCGGTTCCCCCTGCAAGGCGGAAAGCCGCGAAGGCCCGGCGCGCGGAATGGGCCTCGGGCAGCGCGGCGAAGGCGTCGAATGCCGCGCGCAGCACGGCGCGCTTGCCGGCCCATACGCCCGGATAGTCGACGGGGCCGCCGATGGACGACCCGGAGGACCCCTGCCCCGGCGCAGACGCGAGGACGGCCCGCGCGACGGGCCCGACGTCCTCCTCGCCCAGCGCCGACGTGTCGATATAGATCGGGTCGAGGAAGCGCCGGTCGGACGGCTGGTAGGGGCTCGCGCGCTCGCGGTCGCCCCCGAACAGCGAGTGCAACGGATTGAGGCCGAGGCTCGCTGCTCCCGCGTCGGCGGCGAGCCGCCCGAGCTCGGCAAGCGCGGTGAAGTCGCCGATCCCCTGGTCGCCGTCCCGCCGCAGCGCGTAGAGATGGGCGGCGATGCCGGTGCGGCGCGCGCCGCCGGCGAGGATGTCCGGCCGCCAGCAGCGGGCCGGCGCGACGGTGAGCCGGCAAGCAGCGTCCGGGGCGGCGTCGAGCGCCAGCCGCCAGCGGCCGGAAGGGCGATCCGGAACGTTCACGAGCCGGACGCGCCGGTCGCGGCCATCGACGCCGCGCCGGATAGCGGACGGCGCGTCGGGCGGCAGCGCCCACGTTTCGTGCCGGCCGTCCTCGCCCACGGCCACGATGGCGCGCGCGCGGGCGTAGTCCCCTTCAGGAATGGCGAGGCGCAGCGGCTCGCCGACGCGCGCCGTCACGGCGAAGGGCAGCGCGCGGCCATCGCGCTCGGCGGCGAGCGCCGCCAGCGCGTCGCGCGCATCGCCGGCCGTCGCGACCGGCAGACGCATGGCGCGCAGGAGAGCGAGGCGCGTGTCGTCGGAGACGGCGTGGCGGACGCCGGTCTCTTCCCACCAGTCCGGCGCGATGCCGGCGGCGGCGGCGAGGCGGCCGAGCAGCGGCGACGGAATGCCGGCGCGCCGCCCCGGCCCCGTGTCGGGCGTCTCCCCGAACAGCAGCACCCGGCGCGGACCGAGCGGCACGACGTCGCCCTCGTGCAGCGCGCCGCCATCGCTCCCCGGCAGGCCGGCCGGCGCATCCGCGCCGCTGTCGGCGAGCAGCCGCCAAGCCCGGCCGGGCTGCGACCACGGCAGGGAGAGACCGAGCGCGGCGTGCCCGGCGTTGAACACCAGCAGCACCCTGTCGACGGCGTCCGCCTCGCCGGCCGCAAGCGCGCAGGCGAAGGCGGACGCGCCGGCCCAGTCGCCCTCGGTCATCGCCGCGCCGTCGGGCCGCAGCCAGAGCACGTCCGGCACGTCCGTCCCCGGCAGCGGCTCGCCGGTGAGAAAGCGGTCGTCGCGCAGCGCCGGCCGGGCGGCGCGGAGGGCGCAGAGCCTGGCCGTGAACGCGGCCTGCCCGGCGTCGAGGGCGGACCAGTCGAGCCAGCCGACGGCGTTGTCCTGCGCATAGGCGTTGTTGTTGCCGGCCTGCGTGCGGCCGGCCTCG
>JAIYAB010000230.1 GCA_027489275.1 Hyphomicrobiales bacterium | reverse complement strand
GGCAGCAGCGCACTTTCCGGCACCACGACGCCGTCCATGAAGATCTCGCCGGTGATCGAGGCGCGCAGCGACAGCTTGCCGCCGATCTTCGGCGCGGACAGGCCCTTCATGCCCTTCTCGAGGATGAAGCCGCGGATCTGGTCGCCGTGCGCCGCGGACTTGGCCCACACGACGAAGACATCGGCGATGGGCGAGTTCGAGATCCACATCTTCGAGCCGGTGAGCCGGTAGCCGTCGGCGACCTTCTCGACGCGGGTCTTCATGCCGGCGGGATCGGAGCCGGCGTCCGGCTCGGTGAGGCCGAAACAGCCGACCCACTCACCCGTAGCGAGCTTGGGCAGGTACTTTTTGCGCTGCGTCTCGTCGCCATAGGCGTAGATCGGATACATGACGAGCGAGGACTGCACGCTCATCATCGAGCGGTAGCCCGAGTCGATGCGCTCGATCTCGCGGGCTACGAGGCCGTAGGACACATAGTTGGCGCCGGCGCAGCCGTAGTCGTCCGGCAGCGTGACGCCGAGCAGGCCGAGTTCCCCCATCTCGTTGAAGATCGACCGGTCGGTCTTCTCCTCGGCATAGGCCTCGATGACGCGCGGCAGGAGCTTCTCCTGCGCGTAGGCGCGCGCGGTGTCGCGGATGAGCCGCTCGTCCTCGGTGAGCTGGTCCTCGAGCAGGAACGCGTCGTCCCACTTGAAGTCGGCGGGAGCGGGCTTGTCCTTCGCCTTGACGGGGGCGGCTGCGGTCATCGTCGTCGTCCTTCCCTGAAGCGTCACGTCGCTGAATCCGTCGGCCAGTGTAGGGCCGCCGCGGGCTTCAGCCCATGATGTCGAATGTCACGCCCTGCGCCAACGGCAGGGTCGTCCCGTAGTTGATGGTGTTGGTGGCGCGGCGCATGTAGGCCTTCCAGGCGTCCGAGCCGGCCTCGCGGCCGCCGCCCGTCTCCTTTTCGCCGCCGAAGGCGCCGCCGATCTCGGCGCCGGAGGGGCCGATGTTGACGTTGGCGATGCCGCAGTCGGACCCCGACGCGGACATGAAGCGCTCCGCCTCGCGCATGTCCATCGTGAAGATGGAGGAGGACAGGCCCGCGCCGACCGCGTTGTGCATGGCGATGGCCTCGTCGAAACCCTCGTAGCGCATCACGTAGAGGATGGGCGCGAAAGTCTCGCGCAGCACGGGTCCGCTCTGCCGCGGCATCTCGACCAGCGCCGGCGCGGCGTAGTACGCGCCGTCCCACTGCGCGGCATGCTCGCGCACGCCTCCGTGCACGGCGCCGCCGATGGCGCGGGCCTCGCCCAGCGCGCGTTCCATGCCGTCGAAAGCGGGCCCGTCGATCAGCGGGCCGACGAGGACGCCGTCCTCGCGCGGGTCGCCGACCTTGACGCTCGCATAGACGGTCTTCAGGCGGGGGACGAGCGTGTCATACACGCTGCGGTGGACGATGAGACGGCGCAGCGTGGTGCAGCGCTGGCCGGCCGTGCCCATGGCGGCGAAGGCGATGCCACGCAGCGCGAGGTCGAGATCGGCGCTCGGGGCGACGATGGCGGCATTGTTGCCGCCGAGTTCGAGAATCGAACGGCCGAAGCGCGCGGCGACGCGCGGGCCGACCTGCCGGCCCATGGCGGTGGAACCGGTGGCCGAGACCACCGGGACGCGATGGTCGTCGACGAGGACTTCGCCGATGGAGCGCCCGCCGATCAGCACGCTCGACAGGCCGGCCGGCACGCCGCCGAACCGCGTCGCCGCGCGCTCCACGATGGCCTGCACGGCCAGCGCCGTCAGCGGCGTCTTCTCGGAGGGCTTCCAGACCACCGGGTCGCCGCAGACGAAGGCGAGCGCCGCGTTCCAGGACCAGACCGCGACAGGGAAGTTGAAGGCGGAGATCACGCCGACGACGCCGACCGGGTGCCACGTCTCCATCATCCGGTGGTCGGCGCGCTCGGTGGCGATGGTCAGGCCGAAGAGCTGGCGCGACAGGCCGACGGCGTAGTCGCAGATGTCGATCATCTCCTGGACCTCGCCCAGGCCCTCGGAGACGATCTTGCCGACCTCCAGCGTCACGAGGCGGCCGAGATCGGCCTTGGCCGCGCGCAGTTCCTCGCCGAGAAGACGCACGAACTCGCCGCGCCGCGGCGCCGGCACGGCCCGCCATGCGGGAAAAGCCCGCGCGGCGGCGTCGATGGCCGCCGTCGCCTCGGCGGCCGTCGTCTCCCGCAGCGTCGCGATGATCTCTCCCGTGATCGGCGAGCGGGCCGGCAGCCCGCCGGGAGCGAAGGCCGCCTCGCTCACGCCGAGCCGTCGCAGGAGCGCCAGCGCCTCGTCCCTGACGGAATGTGCCATCGTTGCCTCCCTGGACCCTGCGGTCGCACGCGCGCCGCAAAGTGACTCCATGAGATTCATGCTTTCGAACTGCGGCTGCAACCGATAAGTTCTCAGGACTTCATGAGGATCGATCATGAACCTGATGGGCCCGCGCCGGCTCGTGCCATCGCTGTCAGGGTTGCAGGCTTTCGAGGCGGCGGCCCGGCATGGGAGTTTCACGCGGGCGGCGGAAGAACTGGACCTGACGCAGGGAGCGGTGAGCCGGCAGGTGGCGCTGCTGGAGGCGTCGCTCGGCGTGCGCCTGTTCGAGCGTGTGCGCCAGCGCGTCAGCCTGACGCCGGCAGGAGCCGGCTATGCGGCGGAGGTGCGCGAGGCGCTGTCGCGGCTGGCGGCGGCGACCCTTTCGGCGATGACGGCGCGCGGGGCGGGCGGCGTGCTGGCGCTGGCGATCCTGCCGACCTTCGGCACGCGCTGGCTGATCCCGCGCCTGCCGCGGTTCTTCGCGCGGCATCCGGACGTGACCATCAACTTCGCCACGCGCATCGTGCCGTTCGACTTCGCCCTGGAGGGGCTCGACGCCGCGATCCACTTCGGCGACCGGCATTGGCCGGGCGCCGATCTCCATCCGCTGATGGGCGAGACCATCGTCCCTGTGGCGAGCCCGGAGCTCGTTCGGGCGGCGGGAATCGCCGTCCCTGCCGACCTTCTGCGCGTGCCCCTGCTGCAGCAGGCGACGCGGCCGCGGGCGTGGCGGGAATGGCTGGAGGCGGTGGACCTGCCGACCGACCGGGCGGTGATGGGCCCCAGCTTCGAGCAGTTCGCGATGGTGGCGCAGGCGGCAGTCGCCGGCCTCGGCGCTGCGGTGGTGCCCCGGTTCCTGATCGAGGACGAACTGGCGAGCGGCCGGTTGGTGGCGCCCTTCGACCTCGCCATCGCGAGTCGGCAGAGCTACTGGCTGGTCCACCCGTCCGGCAAGCGGGACCGGCCCGCGGTGGCCGCCTTCCGCGACTGGCTGCTGGACGAGTGCGGCCGCGCAGCAGGCGCGGGCCGGGACGCGCAGCCACCGCCGTGACCCGGCAGCGGCCGCGCAGACGCCGCCGCGGAACGGACCTGCCCTGCGCGGCGGCGGCTTGAATCGCGCAGTGTCCTGCCCGATCATGCCGTGTCGTCATGAACACCGGACCCAGCGCGTGACCCTCTCCGCCGACGTCGTCATTGCAGGGGGCGCCGCCATCGGCTCGTCCACCGCCTTCCACCTCGCCGCGGACCCCGCCTTCACGGGCAGGGTCATCGTGGTGGAGAAGGACCCGACCTACCGGTTCTCCGCCTCGGCGCTCTCCGCCGCCTCGATCCGGCAGCAGTTCTCGAGCCCGGTGAACATCCGCATCTCGCTCTTCGGCATCGCCTTCATGCGCACGATCGGCGAGCGCCTCGCGGTCGGCGACGACCGGCCCTCCATCGACCTGCACGAGGGCGGCTATCTCTACCTCGGCAGCGCCGAGGGCGCGCCGGTGCTGGCCGAGAACCAGGCGCTGCAGGCGAGCGAGGGCGCGGACATCCTGTACATGGACCCGGCCGCGCTGGCGGCGCGGTTCCCGTGGCTCAACCTTGACGGGATCGCCGCAGGCACCTGGGGCCGCAGCGGCGAAGGCTGGTACGACGGCTGGGGCCTGATGCAGGCGTTCCGCAAGAAGGCCCGCAGCCTCGGCGTCACCTATCTGGACGGCGAGGTGGTCGCCGTCGAGCGCGACGGGGACAAGGCGACGGCGGTGGTGCTGGCGGACGGCACGCGGATCGCGTGCGGCGCGCTCGTCAACGCGGCCGGGGCGTCGGGCGGACGCCGGCTGGCGGCGGCGGCGGGGATCGAGATCCCGGTCCATGCCCGCAAGCGTTGCGTCTTCACCTTCCATTGCCGCGGCGACGTGGCGCGCGCGCCGTTGCTGATCGACGTGTCCGGCTGCTGGTTCCGCCCCGAGGGGCGTCCGGGCGCGGAAGGGCAGCTCTTCATCTGCGGCGGCGGACCCGGCCGGCCCGAGGAGGGCGACGCGGGCGACTTCGAGGTCGAGTACGATCTCTTCGAGGAGACCTACTGGCCGACGCTGGCGGCGCGTGTTCCGGCGTTCGAGGAGATCCGGCCCGGCCGCGCCTGGGCCGGGCACTACGACATGAACGACCTCGATCACAACGCCATCGTGGGGCGCGCCGGCGGGACGCGGAACATCTACCTCGCCAACGGCTTCTCGGGGCACGGGCTGCAGCAATCCCCGGCGGTCGGCCGGGGCCTTGCGGAGCTGATCGTGCATGATCGGTTCACGACGCTCGACCTGAGCGATCTCGGCCACGACCGGATCCTGGCCAACCGGCCGCTGCTCGAGCGAAACGTGATCTGACGCGTCGCCCCGCGGTGCGCGGGGCGGGTCGGGGAACGGGAGGAGCGCCCGGCGAACCGGGCGCAAGACCCCAGTACAAGACTTCAGTAGCAGATGCGGACGGGACGAACGCGGACGTAGCCCCAGTTGTCGACGACGCGACGCCGCACGATGCGGCACTGGTCCCAGCCACCCTCGTCATTCGCCCAGCCGGCATGAACGGGACGATAGACCCGCCGGCCGTAGTAGCGCGGCGGCGGGGCGTAGTAGCCCTGCTGGTAGCCGCCATAGCCGTAGGAAGGGGTGGCCGAGGCCGCCAGCGCGCCGAGCGCGAGGCCGCCGATGATGCCCGCGGCGATGGCGGCGCCGGCGTTGCCGCCCCGGCCGTAGTAACCGCCCCGGTAGCCGCGCCCGTAATGGCCGCCGCCCCAGCCGCCGCCATGTCCGGCCCAGCCGCCGCCGTGCCCGGCCCAGCCGCGTCGATACTGGGCCTCCGCCGGCGCCGCGGTGACGAGCATCATGCCGCCGACCGCGACGGCGCCTGCGAGGGTTCCGATGAGGGTCTTCCTGGTCATCACACGCACTCCCGTGGCGCGTGCCCGGCGGACACTCCCGCCGACCGCGCCTGTTGGATCGCACAATGATGCTCTCAACCTGAACGCGACCCGAACGTTCCGTTCATGAACATGGCCAAAAGGGGGCGGCTGCGGCGGGCACGGCGGGACGATGGTGCGTCCTTCGAGACGCGGGCTGCGCCCGCTCCTCAGGATGAGGGGCGTTGTGGAAGAGGAGAGGCAGGAGGAGGAGAGGCAGGACGGATCTGCGGGGAAGACCGCGCGGGCTCGTACCCGATCCCTGATGGTCCAACATCACCGACCTCCTCATCCTGAGGAGGCCGCGGCAGCGGCCGTCTCGAAGGACCCAGGATGGCCGGGCTGCGGCGGGCACGGCAGGACGATGGTGCGTCCTTCGAGACGCGGGCTGCGC
>JAIYAB010000331.1 GCA_027489275.1 Hyphomicrobiales bacterium | reverse complement strand
GCGCCGCGCGCACAGATCGGCGGCCGCCGGCACTTTCGCAGCGATGTCGACGGGGATGACCACCGCGCCGTGCCGGTCGGCGTGGATCAGGTCACCGGACCGCACGGTCATGCCGGCGACGCGCACGACCTCGCCGAAGCCGGCGAGGTGCACGTGGGCATGCGACGGCCCGACCATGCCGGCGAGCGCCTGGAAGCCTTCCGCCCATTGCGGGATGTCGCGGATGCTGCCGTCGGTGACCACGCCGAGGCATCCCAGCGCCTTGTGCACGGCGCTGTGCACCTCGCCCCAGAACGCGCCGAAGCCGGCCTGCTCGCCGTCGAGGTCCTGGATCACGCTGATTCGCGGCGCCGCGCCGCTGCCGACATAGTCGTAATAGGCGAGCCGGAGCTTGCGGTCGTCCTCGGCCTTGCGGCCGGAGGTGGTCGTGGCGCGGATGGTGGCGGTGCGCGCATAGCCGACGATGGGCGGCAGGTCCGGGAACGGACAAACGAGCGGGCGGATGGTGTAGCCCGTCAGCCGGCGCTCTGGAACGACGAGTTCCAGCGCGTTGCAGATCGTCGGCGTGTCGTAGCGCCCCAGCGCCTCGAGGACGGACCGCGGCAGGGGTTCGGCGTGGGCATCGGTGCTCATGGCGGGTTCCGTTCAGGAGAGGCCGGCGATGGTGGACAGGCGGCGGCGGTCGAGGCCGACCGCCTCGCCGGCGGCGAGGATCTGCTCCCAGGTGGTCGGATCGACCGGGATGCCGTGGGCAAACCGCTGGGCCCGGGTGGCGAGCTCGGGCTCGCCGGCGATCTGAACGGTGGGCTCGCGGCCGGGCGGCGGGCTCTTCGCCCAGGCGATGAAGGCCTCCATCTCGGCGTTGAAGCGCTCGGACGTCCCCATCGCCTCCGGCGAAATCACCATCGAGACCATGTTGTTGATGATGGCAGGCCGCTTGCGGCGGCTGTTCATGGTGCCGCCGCCGGTCAGCGCCCCGGCGATCAGCTCGCAGGCGAGACCCAGCGCCCAGCCCTTGTGCCCGCCGAAGGGCAGGATGGCCCCGAGCGGCTCCTCGAACATGTGCGCGGGATTGGTGGTCGGCTCGCCTTCGTGGTCGAGCAGGGTCTCAGGGGGAACCGGAACGCCCTTGTTGTAGGCCACGCGCACCTTGCCCATGGCGAGCTTGCTGGTGGCGAAATCGACGATCACCGGGGGCGCGTCCCGGCGCGGGATGCCGGCGGAGAAGGGATTGGTGACGAGCCGCGCGGCGCGCCCGCCATAGGGCGCGACCACGGGTTCCGACACGACGTTGACCATGTGGACCGAGACGAGCCCGGCCGCCGCACACTGCTCCGACCAGTGCCCGATGCGGCCGATGTGGTGCGCGTTGCGCAGAGCGAGGATGCACGACCCGGTTTCCCTCGCCCTCTCCACGGCGAGCGCCACGGCATCGTGCGCGATTGCCTGCCCGAGGCCGAGCCTCCCGTCGCAGACGATCATCGCGCCGCTGTCGAGCACGACCTCCGGCGTCTGGTTGAGGACGAGTTCGCCGGCGTTGAAGTTGGAGATGTAGGCCGGGATCATGCCGACCCCGTGCGAGTCGTGCCCGCGCATGTTGGCCTCGACCAGATGCGCGGCCGCCAGTTCGCATTCGCGGGCGTTCGAGCCGGCTGCCGCGAAGATGGCGCGCACCGCATCCTTCAGGTGCGGCTCGGTGATGATGGTCTCGCTCGCCATGGCGCGCCGCGTCCTCCCCACGCGGCACGTCATGGCCGCTGGAGGGACAATCTCCGCACGCACGTCGTCTGACAAGCGGTCTGATCACACCACCACGACATGCCCGACCTTCGCACGCCGCGCAGGTGCCGCCCGTGGCTCCTCAGCGGCGGATGCCGGGATCGGTGGGCACGCCGGGCAGGTAGTCCGGTTCGCTGCCGGCCGGGTCCATCGGCGGGTCATCGACCGGATAGGGTGTGCGCGGACCGAGCGGACCCGGAATCGGTTGCTCGTCGGGCTCAGGGGCCGGGGGCGTCTCGCCCGGGATCGAGCCGCCGGGCTGGGGACCCCGCGGCGGGGGCTTGCGGCCGGGATCGGACATGGGCGGAACGGGATGGGGCATGGCGGCGCTCCTGGGGGGAGCCGGCACGGCCGGCGTCAATCCCCAATGCCCGCCGCCGGCTGCGGTTCCGGCGCCCGTGCTTGCCAACCCGATCCGCCGGGACCAGTGTCTGCCCGTCAAGGGGAGAGCAGACGCCATGGACTACCGCACGCTCGGCCGCAGCGGCCTGAAGGTTTCGAAACTGTGCCTCGGCACGATGATGTTCGGCGGTCCGACGGACGAGGCGACCTCGCACGCCATCATCGCCCGCGCCCGCGAGATCGGCGTCAATTTCCTCGACACCGCCGACATGTACAACGAAGGCCGCTCGGAAGAGGTCGTCGGCCGCGCCGTCAAGGCGGATCGCGACCGATGGGTCGTGGCGACGAAGGTCGCGAACGCGATGGGCGCTGGCCCGAACGGCCGCGGCCTGTCGCGCAAATGGGTGATGCAGGCTGCGGACGAAAGCCTGAGCCGGCTGGGAACCGACTACATCGACGTCTACTACCTCCACAAGGAGGACCACGACACCCCGCTGGGCGAAACGATCCGCGCCATCGCCGACCTCGTGAAGGCCGGCAAGATCCGCTATTTCGGCGTCTCAAACCACCGCGCGTGGCGCATCGCCGAGATCTGCCGCCTCGCCGACGAGCTGGGCATCGACCGCCCGGTGGTGAGCCAGCCGTATTACAACGCCATGAACCGCATGCCGGAGGTCGAGCAGCTGCCCGCCTGCGCCCATTTCGGCCTCGGGGTCTTCCCCTACAGCCCGCTGGCGCGGGGCGTGCTCACGGCGAAGTACGATCCCTCCCGCCCGCCGCCCGAGGGCACGCGCGCCGGCCGGCAGGACCCGCGCATGATGCAGACGGAATGGCGTCGCGAGTCGCTGGAGATCGCCCAGGAGATCAAGCGCCACGCCGAGGCGAAGGGCGCGTCGCCCAGCCACCTCGCCGTGGCCTGGGTCCTGAACAACGCCCTGATCACCGGCGTCATCGGCGGTCCGCGCACGATGGAGCAGTGGGACGACTACATTGCCGCCCTCTCCTACGTGTTCACGCGGGAGGACGAAGCCCTGATCGACCGGCTGGTGGCTCCCGGTCACCCCTCGACCCCCGGCTACAACGACCCCGCCTACCCGCTGGAGGGGCGCCGGAGCCGGGTGTGAGCGACAGTCCGACGCGGTTGCCGCGCCGGGCTCCCGATCCCATGTCGCGTGCATGACGGGGTCATTGCACACACGACGGACCACTCTGTTCCTCTTCGCCGGTGCGACCGCCGCGCCGCTCGTGCCTTACGCGCACGCCGACGAGGCCGGCTGGACGGCCCTGGGCCGGCCCGGCGCGGTCGCCCTCATCCGCCATACGCGGGCGCCGGGCACGGGAGATCCGCCCGGCTTCCGCCTCGGCGACTGCGCGACGCAGCGCAACCTGTCGGACGAGGGCCGCACGCAGGCGAGGAAGCTCGGCGCGGCGTTGCGCGATCGAGGGATCGGGATCGGGCGGGTGCTGACGAGCGAGTGGTGCCGCGCCCGGGACACCGCCACGCTCGCCTTCGGTACGGCCGAGGCGTTTCCCGCGCTCAACTCCTTTTTCGGCGACCGCACAGACGAACCCGAGCAGACCGCCGCCGCGAAGAAGGCCATCGCCGACTGGCGCGGCGAGGGCGTTCTCGTCATGGTGACCCATCAGGTCAACATCACGGCCCTGACGGGGGTTTTCCCGCGGGAGGGAGAGATCGTGGTGGTCAGGAGCCGCGATGGGCGGTTGGACGTGGAAGGCCGGATCTTCGTCGGGCCGTAATCCGCGTGGCCCGACCGGTCAGCCCTTCACCTGCGCCCCCTTCAGGGTCGGATCCTCCAGCCACCGCCGGATGCGGGCGAGGTTGGCGCCGAGATCCGAGCGGCCGATCTGGCTTCGGGAATAGATTGCCACCGTCGATCGCCCGCCCTCGGCGGGAAGGACCAGCACGTCGACCGTATCGGGGTAGCGCATCAGCGGCGTGCGGACGACGAAGCGGTCGCCGCGCCCGCCGCCCGCATCGGCAACGCGCAGCGCCGCCGGCTCGGACTCCACCAGCGCACGCATCCGCGCGGCCAGGACGTTGTGCGGGAGATCGTAGACGGGCGTCACGATGTCGACCCTGGCGTCGCCGCACAGCCCGGCGGGACAGGCCAGCGCGTCGTTGGGCGTGGCGCGGCGCACCAGCCGCGTGAAGTCGACGGGCCCGAGATCGGGCGGGCCGAACAGCGAAGTCCACAGCCGCTCGATGCCGAACGGCCGGTCGCGCAGCGCGAGGCTCACGCCGAACAGCGCCGCGACCGCGAGCAAGACGACGATCAGACCACGCATTCCCGTTCCCCGCTGTGCAAAGGCCGCCGCACGACTGTCGCGACGGCAAAGCCGCCGCTACCTTCGCACGATCCCACGCCAAAGGCCGCCCGCCCATGACCCTCAGCGCCAGCCATCTCCTGCCGATCGCCCTGCTGCTCGCCTCGAACGTGTTCATGACGTTCGCCTGGTACGGGCACCTCAAGTTCCCGAACCACGCGCTGTGGCTGGTGGTGCTGGCGAGCTGGGGCATCGCCTTCTTCGAGTATTGCCTCGCCGTGCCGGCGAACCGGATCGGCCACCGGGTCTATTCCGCCGCCGAGCTGAAGACGATGCAGGAGGTGATCACGCTGGTCGTGTTCGCCGGCTTCTCGGTGCTGGTGCTGAAGGAGCCGCTCGGCTGGAATCATGCGATCGGCTTCGGTTTGATCGCCGCAGGCGCGTTCTTCATCTTTCACGGCCGATGAGCCCGGCCTAAGCTCCTTCCGGCAACCGAGAGACCTCCCCCATGTTCATCCCCACCGGCGAGCCCGTCGTCGACCGCTACATCGAGACCGGCTACGACACCGTGCGGGGCATGTCGTCGCGCTTCGCCGCCAGCGTGTGCACCTACATCCTCAAGCGACAGGCGGCGCTCGGGATTTCGGGCCACTTCGCCGAGATCGGCACCTTCGAGGGCCGTTTCTTCATCGCCATGGCGCTGGCTCTGGAGCCGGGCGAGAAGGCGCTGGGCATCGACCTGTTCGACTGGCCGAACGACCGGGTGATGGATCTTTTTCTCGGTCACTGCGCCCGACACGGCGTCGCGCCCGACCGCTACATCGCCCTGAAGCGCGACAGCCGGACCATGGCGCCCGAGGAGCTGGCCGGCGCGCTGGGCGGCGGGCCCGTCCGCTTCTTCCACATCGACGGGGAGCACGCCGACGAGAGCCTGTCCCGCGATCTCGCGCTCGCCCTGCCGCTGATTCACCCGCAGGGGCTGATCTGCCTCGACGACATGCTGCACCCCGCCTATCCGCGGCTGGTAGAGACCGTGCATCGCTGGCTGGCTGCCCACCCCGAGTGGTGCGTCATGCTGATCGTCGACCGCGAGGACATCGTGGCGGCCGCGAAGTACGTCCTGTGCCGGCGCGATGCGGTGTCGCTCTACGAGGACGACCTCATGCAGCGGTTCGAGAAGCAGCTCTTCGTGCTGGGCGGCGACTTCCTCGACCACATCGCCGTCGTCCTGACGCCGCATCCCCGGCTGGCCGAGGTGGACTAGGAGCGCGCCCCGCCATCCTGCGTTCTTCGCCGACGGCCCCGCCGGAAGTGGGGAGCCCTCAGGCCGCCTTGTCGCGGACCTGGTAGTCCTTGACGTCGGAGAAGGTGATCTTCTCCCAGCGCTCCTGGTCATAACGGAGCTGGAAGGCATTGGGGGCCATGAAGACGGGTGCGCCGTCCAGGTCGGCGGCGATCGAGGAGAAGTGCTGCTCGATGAACCGATCGAGCTCGACCTTGTCCGGGCTCGAGATCCAGCGGCAGATCGAGAAGCGCGTCTGCTCGTAGCCGATCGGCAGGCCATACTCGGCCTGCAGGCGCTCGGCCAGCACGTCGAGCTGCAGGGCGCCGACGACGCCCACCATGGAGCCGGAGCCGTCGTGCGGGACGAAGAGCTGCACGACGCCTTCCTCCGCCATCTGCTGCAGCGCCTCGCGCAGCTTCTTCGCCTTCATCGCGTCGCCGAGCTTGATCCGGCGCAGGATCTCGGGCGCGAAGGAGGGCACGCCGCGGAACAGGATGTCCTCGCCCTCGGTCAGCGTATCGCCGATGCGCAGCGTGCCGCGCAGCAGGATGCCGACGCGGAAGAG
>JAIYAB010000093.1 GCA_027489275.1 Hyphomicrobiales bacterium | reverse complement strand
CTGATCACCCACGGCCATTCCGACCACGCGCGGGCCGGGCACGGCGCGGTGCTGGCGACACGCGAGACGCTGGCCATCATGGCGGTGCGCTATGGCGAGGGTTTCGCGCAAACGACGCAGGCGGCGGTGCTGGGCGAGACCATCGACCTCGGCGGCGTCACCGCTACCTTCCACCCGGCCGGCCATGTGCTCGGCTCGGCGCAGATCGCCATCGCGGCGGGCGGGACGCGGATCGTCGTGTCGGGCGACTACAAGCGCGCGCCCGATCCCACGTGCCGGCCGTTCGAGGTGGTGCCGTGCGACGTGTTCATCACCGAGGCGACGTTCGGCCTGCCGGTGTTCCGGCATCCCGACACCCGGGCCGAGGTGGCGAAGCTGCTTGAATCCGTGCGGCTGTTCCCGGAGCGGGCGCACATCGTCGGCGCCTACGCGCTGGGCAAGGCGCAGCGGCTGATGAGCCTGATCCGCAGCGCGGGCTGGGATCGGCCGATCCACATCCACGGCGCGCTGGAGAAGCTCACCGCGCTCTACGAGGCGGAGGGCGCCGACCTCGGCGACGTGCGCAAGGTCACGGCGCAGCAGCGCAGCGAACTGGCCGGCGCCATCGTCATCTGCCCGCCGGGCTCGATCCAGGACCTGTGGTCGCGCCGCTTTCCCGACCCCGTCACCGCCTTCGCGTCCGGCTGGATGCGGGTGCGCGCCCGTGCGCGCCAGCGCGGCGTCGAACTGCCGCTGATCGTGTCGGACCATGCCGACTGGGACGACCTGTGCCGCACCATCGGCGAGACCGGCGCGGGCGAGGTCTGGGTGACGCACGGGCAGGAGGACGCGCTGGTCCACTGGTGCGTGCAGCAGGGCATCCGCGCCCGTCCGCTGCGGCTCGTCGGCTACGGCGACGAGGGCGAGGCGGAGCCGGAGGAGCCGACGACGGCCGGGGCCGCGCCCGCATGAACCGGTTCGCCGCCCTGCTCGATCGCCTCGCCTACGAACCGGGCCGCAACGCCAAGCTGCGGCTGCTGGTGGATTACTTCCGCACGACGCCGGACCCCGAGCGCGGCTTCGCGCTGGCGGCCATCGCCGGCGGGCTCAGCTTCGCCAACGCCAAGGCCGGCCTCATCCGCGCGCTGATCGCCGAGCGCACGGACCCGGTCCTGTTCGGGCTCTCCTACGACTATGTGGGCGACCTGTCGGAGACCGTCGCGCTGCTGTGGCCTGCGCCGGCGGGGCTGCCGGGCGAGGGGCCGGGCCACAACCGGCCGCCGCCCTCGCTGGCGGAGGTGGTGGAACGGCTGCAGGGCGTCGGCAAGTCCGAGTTGCCCGGCGTCGTGGCCCGCTGGCTCGACGGGCTCGACGAGACGGGCCGGTGGGCGCTTCTGAAGCTGATCACGGGGGCGTTGCGCATCGGCGTCTCGGCCCGGCTGGCCAAGAGCGCAGTGGCCGGGCTCGGCACGCTCGCGCCCGACGACATCGAGGAGGTCTGGCACGGGCTGGAGCCGCCCTACTCCGCGCTGTTCGCCTGGGCGGAAGGCCAGGGTCCGCGGCCGGAGGCCAGCGATCCCGCGCCGTTCCGGCCGCCAATGCTCGCCCACCCCATCGAGGACGCCGACTTCGACAGCCTCGATCCCGCGGCGATGACGGCCGAGTGGAAATGGGACGGCATCCGGGTCCAGGCCGTCTCGGGCCGACGGGACGACGGCCGCCGCGTCGCGCGGCTTTACTCACGCACGGGCGAGGACATCTCGAAGAGCTTTCCGGACGTGCTGGAGGCGCTGAGCTTCGACGGAGCCATCGACGGCGAGCTGCTGGTGCTGCGCGAGGGCCGGGTGCAGTCCTTCAACGTGCTTCAGCAGCGGCTCAACCGGGCCAGCGTGTCGCCGAAGATGCTGGTGGAGTTCCCCGCCCATATCCGCGCCTACGACCTGCTGACGCTGGAGGGCGAGGACCTGCGGCCGCTGCCCTTCTCGGCGCGCCGGGAGCGGCTGGAAGCGTTCGTCACGGCCCTGAACGAGCCGCGCATCGACCTGTCGCCGATGATCCCCTTTGCGACCTGGGACGATCTGGCCGCGGCGCGTGCGGCTCCGGCCGACGCGGGGGCCGGGGAGGACGCAGGCGCGGTCGAGGGCTGCATGATCAAGCGCGCCGACAGCCCCTACGTGCCGGGCCGGCCGAAAGGGCTCTGGTACAAGTGGAAGCACGATCCCTTCGTGATCGACGCGGTGCTGATGTATGCCCAGCGCGGGCACGGCAAGCGCAGTTCCTTCTACTCCGACTTCACCTTCGGCGTGTGGCGCGCGACAGGCGACGGCGACGAACTCGTGCCGGTGGGCAAGGCCTATTTCGGCTTCACGGACAAGGAGCTGCAGGATCTGGACCGCTTCGTCCGGCGCAACACGACCAACCGCTTCGGTCCGGTGCGCGAGGTGACCCACGAACCCGACAGGGGCCTCGTGCTGGAGGTCGCCTTCGAGGGCATCAACCGCTCGACGCGCCACAAGTCGGGCGTGGCGATGCGCTTTCCGCGCATCTCGCGAATTCGCTGGGACAAGCCGCCGGGCGAGGCAGACCGCATCGATATCCTCGAGCGGCTGATCGCGTCGGGCGGCCGCGACAGGTCCGCCGCGGCCGCGGAATCGTAGACGGCGCAGGAGATCCGCCATGGCCATCCGCATCGCCTTCGCCGCCGTCGCCGTCGCCCTGCTGGGCCTGATCGTGTGGGCCTTCGGGCAGGCGCCCTTCTGGGACAGCGTCGCCCGGGTCGTCGCCGATCCCTGGGGCCTCGTGATGCTCGGCGACCTCTATGCCGGCTTCGTCGCGGCGACGGCGCTGTTCGTCCTGTTCGAGAGGCGGGGCGTCGCGCTCGCACTGTTCGTCGCGCTCATGCTGCTCGGCAACGTGGTGACGCTGCTGTGGCTCGCCTGGCGCGGCTGGGACGCGATCCGGGCACGCGCGGCCGGCTGACGGCAATCGCGGCGGCCTGTTACAGAGAGGCGTCTTCGATCGGTTGTGGGCGGGGGCCGCCGCGGATCAGCAGTGCCGGCAAGAGGCCCGAGAACAGGCCGGCGGCAAGTCCGGCAAGCGCCGCGCCCTCGTGATCCATGCCCGGCGCGAGACGGCCCTCCAGCAGGAGGGCGACGGTCGCGAGGCCGCCGACACAGGCCAGCAGCCCGCCCCAGCGCCCGGCCCGGGGCAAAACGATCCCGATGAGCAGCGGCGGGCCGACCGTGGCGACCAGCACCGCCGTCGCGGTCGCCAGCATCGCGGCCAGTCGCGCGGGATCCTGCAGGGAGAGCCAGGCTGCGGCGACGATGCAGCACAGAACGACGAGCCGCAGCACGGCGAAGCGCCGCGACGTGGGATGACGGCGGCGGTCGAGCCGGCCCCGCAGCTCGAAGCCCAGCGCCGCGCCGGCGGCGTGCAGCAGGACCAGCGCGGCGGCCATGTCCAGCGACAGCCGGAGGACGACGGCGCCGACGGCCGGGAAGAGCCCGCCTGCCGGTCCGTCGGCCGAGAGCGCCAGTCCCAGGAGCCCGGCGACAACGGCGGCGCCGAGCAGGGCCAAACGGGCCTCGGACGGGGTCCGGCACGCCGAAACGGACACCGCGACCTGCGGCGACACGGCGGCCGCGGCGACGGCGAGCCACAGGGTGTTTCCCGTGAAGGAGAGCCGGGACGCTGCGTCCGCCATCGACGCGGGCGACGTCGCCACGGGCAGGCAGGCGGCTGCGACGAGAGCCGCGCACAGCGCGGCGCGGATTGCCCCGTGCAGACCGCCCGGCAGGACGACGAGCGCGCACGCCGCGCCGGCGAGCAGCGCGGTCGCCGCGCGGGAGAGACCGAGGGCGCCGGCAAGTGCGCCGCCGATGTCGCCGAGCCGCGCCGAGGCGGCGAGGATCGCGACGGCGGCGACGGCAAGGGCAGCCAGCGCCCGGAGCATGGGATCGCCGAAGCGGTGACCCAGCCAGCCGGAGAGGCCGGGAACGCCGGCGGTCCGCAGGGACGGAGCGAACAGCAGGCCGGCGAGCAGAAGGCCGGCCACGGTTGCCGGCATGGACGCGCCGAAGGCGGTGACGGCGCAGGCGCCGATGGCGAGGGCGGCGGCGGCGACGGACAGCGTCCGGCCGGCGGTGAGAAAGACCGGCAGCCGCATGGTGCCGCCGGTGAGCCCGGCCACGACGACGAGAAGGAGGGCGATCGTGGTGGCGAGCCCGGCGATGACGACTCCGGGCGCGCCGAGGCGCTCGAACACGACGCCGACGAGGCCGGCCACCGCCAGCGCCGCGGCCGTCGCCAGGCCGGCGCGCAGCAGCCCCCGGACGTCGCCCGCCCGCGCCTCAGCCATGCCGCCCATACCGCATCACGGGAATGCTCCGACGCCCCGAATCCGATGGCGGCGCCGCCGCCGCGCGCGCACCATGCGAAGCGCCGCGGCCCGGCGCAAGCCTCCGTAAAGGCCGCAACTGTCGGCGAACACTTGCATGCGCCATGGTCCAGGCGTCACAATGCTGCGGGAACGCCTGCAGAAAAGACGGCAAACGGGGGACAGGGCATTGGCGGACGTGGCGCAGACCAAGATCATGATCGCCGACGATCACCCGCTGGTGCGCGGGGGCTTGCGCGAAGCGGTCAACGGAATCGTCGAAGGCATAACCATCGTCGAGGCGGGCACCTTCGACGAGGTGAGCGACCAGCTCGGCAAGGGCTCCGAGATCGACCTCGTGCTGCTCGACCTCACCATGCCCGGCGTCCAGGGCTTCTCGGGGCTCATGTACCTGCGCGCGCAGCATCCGGGCACGCCGGTGGTGGTCGTCTCCGGCAACGAGGATCGCGGCGTCATCCGGCGCTGCATCGAGTTCGGGGCGTCGGGCTTCATCCCGAAGTCCGTCGACGTCGAGACGATGCGCAAGGCCATCCGCGCGGTGCTCGACGGCGGCACGTGGACGCCTTCGGACGTGGACCTGTCCTCGCCGGTCGACCGCGAGACGGGCGACCTCGTCAAGCGCCTCGGCAGCCTGACCCCGCAGCAGGTGCGCGTGCTGATGATGCTGTCGGAGGGACTGCTCAACAAGCAGATCGCCTATGAGCTCGGCGTTTCGGAAGCCACGGTGAAGGCGCACGTCTCCGCGATCCTGCAGAAGCTCGGGGTCGAGAGCCGGACGCAGGCGGTGATCGCCGCTTCGAAGATCGCCGCCGGGCAGCCGGTGCCGCTCGACCACGCCTGACCGGCCGCCGACGTCACCCCCGGACGGGCCGGACCGGGAGCATTTGGGAGTTTCGATGGCTCAGGACCTGACTCGTCTGCTCGGCGGCTCGCCGGGCTCCGTGCTGGTGAAGCTGATCTTCCTGTCGCTGCTGGTCGGGGCGTTCCTCGCCTTGTTCGGGTTGACCCCTCCCGACATCATCCGCGGCGTGAAGAACCTCATCGACGGCATCCTCGACCTCGGCTTCGGCGCCGTGCGCGAGGTGCTGCGCTGGCTCGTCTACGGAGCGGTGATCGTCGTGCCGGTGTGGCTGGTGATGCGGCTGCTCGGCGCCGGCCGGAGCTGACCGGGCGGCCCCGCGCCCGGACCATCCCGCCCCCCTCACGTGCCCGGATAGGGGCTCGCGCAGAGTTCCTTCGCCCTGCGCCCGACGAGACGGTCGAGGCCGCCGGCCTTCCGCGCGGCGACGTCGAGCCCCTGCTTGATGTCGTCGACGAGCGCGGGACCCGCGTAGACGAGCGCCGAATAGAGCTGGATCAGCGTCGCGCCGGCCTCGATCTTCTCCAGCGCGCTGTCGGCGGAGTGGATCCCGCCGACGCCGACGAGCGGCATGGCGCCCTCCAGTCGACACCACGTCTCGGCGAGAACCCGCGTCGACAGCGCGAACAGCGGGCGGCCGGATAGCCCGCCCTGCTCAGCCGACAGCACCTTGTGCCGCAAGCTGGCGGGCCGGGACACCGTGGTGTTGGAGACGATGATGCCGTCCACGGCGCGCCGCTTCGCCACGGTGACGATGCCGTCGAGTTCGCCGGATGACAGGTCGGGCGCGATCTTCAGCAGGACCGCGCGACGCGTGGCACGCTCCGCCGCCCGGTCGCGGGCCTCCAGCACCCGGGCCAGCAGGTCGTCGAGCGCCGCCTCGTGCTGCAGGTCGCGAAGGCCGGGCGTGTTGGGCGAGGAAACGTTGACGGTGAAGTAGGAGGCCAGCGCCGCGAAGCGCTCGACGCCGGCGACATAGTCCGCCGCGCGATCTTCGCTGTCCTTGTTCGCGCCGACGTTGACGCCGACGATGCCGGGCCGGCCGCGGCGCGCCGTCAGCCGCTCGAATGCGGCATCATGGCCGGCGTTGTTGAAGCCGAGGCGGTTGATCACGCCCTCGTCGTCCGGCAGGCGGAACATCCGCGGCCTGGGGTTGCCGGCCTGGGGCCGCGGGGTGAGCGTCCCGACCTCCGTGAAACCGAAGCCGAGCGACAGCAGCGCGTCCGGCACTTCGGCGTTCTTGTCGAACCCGGCGGCCATGCCGAGCGGATTGGGGAATTGCAACCCGAAGGCGTTCAGGGCCAGCGACGGCGGATCCTCGCAGGTCAACGCCGGAAGGGCGGACAGGGCACGGATCGTCAGGTCGTGCGCGGCCTCAGCATCCATCGTCCGCAACAGGGGAAGCATGGTGGCCGAGAGGCCACGCAGGGCAAGCGTTCGAATCACGTGGGAACATCCTCGGGAATGATTGGAACGCCGTCATCCCCGAGCGGCACGGGCCGGACACGAACGACGGCGGACAAATCGAGCGGAGCATAGAGGTGCGGGAACAGATCGCCACCCCGCGACGGTTCCCACCGTAAACTCGAACCTAGACACTCCGTCTCGACTTCCACCAAAAGAAGGGACGGAGCATCAAGAAAGTGGCGGCGCGCTGTCTCCCGGACTTGCTGAGATGCTGATAAGTGGATGTAACCGTCGGCAACGTCGACCGCGGAGCCATGAAACCTGCCTGCAACGAGCGCAGCATCCCACAAATCTGCCGACACCAACTTATATATGATTGTCACGATACGAGTTCCGGTGCAGACATCATATGCTCAAGGTTGCGCCCGATAGTAGCCGAGCGGATCGAGCGAAAGAGGGGGAACGTAACATGTCGGGCCTGTCGTCTCCGGCGGAGCGCTATCCTGCCATGCGTGCCCAAGGGGGGTCCATGCTGACACACGGGCAGATCTGGACTGCGATCGACGCGATCGCCGCCCGGTATGGCTTGACCGCATCCGGCCTTGCAAAGCGAGCCGGTCTCGATCCGACGACCTTCAACAAGTCGAAGCGCATTTCTCCGGACGGTCGCCTGCGCTGGCCCTCGACCGAGTCCCTCGCCAAGGTTCTCGACGCCACCGGCGCCTCGCTCGACGAGTTCATGGCGCTGGTCGGATCGACCGGGCCGCAGCCTTCCAGCCGGACGCTGCCGCTGCTCGGAGTGGCCGATGCAGGCCACGAAGGCTGCTTCGCCCCGGACGGCCAGCCCTGCGGCACACGCTGGGACGAAATCGTTTTTCCTGACCTTCCGCAGCAGGGCGTCTATGCCCTCGAGGTGACCGGCGACAGCATGCTCCCGACGTTCCGCAAGGGCGACATCCTCGTCTGTTCCCAGACGGCGCCCGTGCGGCGCGGCGACCGGGTCGTCGTGAAGACGAAGACCGGCGAGCTGGTGATCAAGGAGCTGAAGCGGCGCACCGCCAAGACCGTCGAGCTCCACTCGCTGAGCCCGCAGCACGCCGACGTGGCGCTCCCCAGCGACAGCATCGCCTGGATCGCGCGGGTGATGTGGGTCAGCCAGTAACACCGGCGTCGTCAGGCGAACAGCAGCCACAGGCCGTGCAGGACGTAGAACGCGCTGATCGCGTGGATCAGCACGCTGCTCCAGCGCTTGAAACCCTGGTCCGACATCCGGCGCAGGATGCCCGCGGCGGCCGTCGTGCCGAGGACGGAGCACAGGGCCAGCACTCCGAGCAGCCACCCGTCCGGGAGATCGCCGAGCGAGCTCGCAAGCGTCCCGAAATAGGCGACGCGCAACACGTGTGAAATGACCTGCGTGGCCGCCTTGGTGGCGACGATCTGCTTGCGGTCGAGTTCGCTGCGGTTGAAGAACAGGTCGAGGATGCTGCCCGTCGCCCCGGCCAGCAGTTGCAGCACCATCAGTCCGAGGCCGCACAGGAACGGGGCGCCCCGCCGGTTGATGTCCGGCGCGGCCGACGGCGGAAGCCTGCCGGCCAGGAACGGCAGCGCGCCGAGCAGGATGTAGATCAGCGCCTTGTCCGGCACGAAGGCGATGAGCTTCATCAGCCCGAAGCTGACCAGCGCGCCCGCGCCGTAGCCGGCGACGATGCGCCACGTCACGTGATCGCGCCACAGCCACGTCCGCCAGCCATTGGCGACGAGCTGGATGAGGCCGAACAGGACCATGGCGGGCGCCACGTCCATCATCAGCAGCAGTACACCGAGGAGGATCATCCCCCCGGCCATGCCGAACACGCCGGACAGGACGCTGGTGCCGAACACCACTCCGGCGAGAAGCGATGCCGAGCCGACGCCGACGATCATCGCGACCGGCCCGGGCGGGTGGCGCCGGCCACCGCGTCAGGCGCCCTTGCGCGCGGCCAGGAACGCCTCGTGCTCGGCGATCAGCCGGCCCGACAGCGCCTTGTCGATGAGGGCGCGGGTCTCCTCGACGCCGTAGAGCGCGACGAAGGAGCCGAAGCGCGGGCCGCGCTCGTTGCCGAGCAGGACCCTGTAGATGGTCTGGAACCACTGCTGCGACACGCCGGGCCGCCCGTCCGGGCTCTTCGACTTGCCGCTGAGATCGGGGAAATGGCGGCGTCCGACCTCGTAGACCACGGCCTGCAGGGCCTCGGCGTCCGTCGAGCCGGAATGGGCCGCCAACGATCCGGCGAGGTCGGCCAGCGCCGCGCGCTCGGCGTCGCCGGCGGGCTGGTACACCTTCGCTGGTCGCACGAAGTCACGGAAATAGGCCACCGCGTACCCCACCATGCGGTCGAGCCGGGGATGGTTCTGCGGCGACGCGTTCGGCGCGTAGCGGCGCAGGAAGCCCCACAGGACCTGCGGATCCTCGGTATTCGCCACGGCGACCAGGTTGAGAAGCATGGCGAAGGAGACCGTCGTCCCGGCATTGCTGCCGGCCGCGGCGATCGTCTCGGGCAGCGGCGGGTTGCCGGAGTGGATGTGCCACACCGGGTTGCCGAGCTGCTCGCGCAGCGGCTGGCCGGGAAACTTCTCGAGGAAGGTCAGGTAATCGTCGGCGTTGCGGGGAATGACGTCGAAGTGGAGCTTCTTCGCCTCGCGCGGCTTCTGGAACATGAAGAGCGACAGGCTCTCGGGGCTGGCATAGGCGAGCCAATCCTCGATGGTGAGGCCGTTGCCCTTGGACTTCGAGATCTTCTGTCCCTTGTCGTCGAGGAAGAGCTCGTAGTTGAAGCCCTCCGGCGGCGTGCCGCCGAGCGCCCGGCAGATCTCGCCCGAGAGCTTCACGCTGTCGATGAGGTCCTTGCCCGCCATTTCATAGTCGACGCCGAGCGCGACCCATCGCATGGCCCAGTCGGGCTTCCATTGCAGCTTGCAATGACCGCCGGTTACCGGCGTCTCGAAGCGCCGCCCGTCGGCGGGATCCCGCCAGACGATGGTGCCGGCATCGCGCTTCACCTCGTCCACGGGCACCTGCATGACGATGCCGGTCTCGGGGTGCAGCGGGAGGAAGGGGGAATAGCTCTGCGCCCGCTCCTCGCGCAGCGAGGGCAGCATGATGCGCATGATCGCGTCGTACCGCTCGAGCATCAGCAGCAGCGTGGCGTCGAAGCGGCCGGCCTTGTAGCACTGCGTCGAGGACAGGAATTCGTACTCGAAGCCGAAATGATCGAGGAAGGCGCGCAGGCGCGCGTTGTTGTGCTCGCCGAAGCTGGCATGCGTGCCGAACGGGTCGGGTACCTGCGTGAGAGGCTTGCCGAGGTGGCGGGCCATCTCGTCGCGGCCCGGCACGTTGTCAGGCACCTTGCGCAGGCCGTCGAGATCGTCCGAGAAGGCGACGAGCCGCGTCGGGATGCTGTCCTGGGTCAGCACGCGGAACGCGTGGCGGACCATCGTCGTGCGCGCCACCTCGCCGAAGGTGCCGATGTGCGGCAGGCCGGACGGGCCGTACCCCGTCTCGAACAGCACCTGCGTCTGGCCGGTGCGTTTGACCCGCTCGACGAGCTTGCGCGCCTCCTCAAAGGGCCACGCGGTGGCCTGGGCGGCAGTTTCGAGCAGGCTCGTCGTATCGGCAGGCGCAGTCATGGCGCATCGGTCCGCAGGGTGGAAAACGGGATCGGCGGCCCGCCGGTGGAACCGGGGCCGCAAGGAGGCCGCACACTATGGACGATGCCCCGGACGGTCAACGATGGCGGCCGCCGGGGTGCGCTCAGTAGAAGCCGACCGGGAAGTAACGCAGGTAGAGTTCCGCGTGCTGGCCGGTCTCGGCGACGCGCTGCAGCGCGTAGTCCACGGCGCGGCGCAGGACGGTCTCGTTCGGGCGCATGACGACGACGACACCCTCGCCGAACCAGCGGCTCTCCGTGTACGCCCCGCCGGCGAAGGCGCAGCAGCGTGCACCGTCGGTGCCGTTGAGCCAGACCGCGAGCGTCAGGCCGTCGCCGAAGACGAAGTCGGCCTCCTCGCGCTGGAAGCCGTCGAGCGCCTTCTCGAGGTCGTCGAACGGCCGGATGACCGCAGCCGGAAAAAAGGTGCGGACATAGGCCTCGTGCGCGCTGCCGCCGACGACGGCAACGGAGCGGCCTGCCGCGGTCTCGGGGGTGAGCTCGGGCAGGTCGGGCAGGCGTGCGACGAAGCGGCCCGGCGTGCGCAGATAGGGCCGCGACACCGCATGGCGCGCGCGCAGTTGCGGCGTCGCGCGCATGGAGGCGATGACGGCGTCGCCGCGTCCCTCGGCGAGCGCATCGAGCAGCGTGTCCCAGCGGCGCGCCTGGATGGTGCAGGCGACGTTCAGCACGTCGCAGACCGCGCGGGCGAGATCGACATTGAAGCCGGCCAGCTTGCCGTCCTCGGTCAGGAAGTGCATCGGCGGGTAGTCGTCGTCGGTCAGGAAGCGGATCGAGCGCAGGCCGGACAGGTCCGGCCGCTCCAGCCGCTGCGACGTCTCCCAGAAGTTGGGTAGCGGGACCGCCGGCGCGGGCCCAGGGCCGCCGGATTGCTGCGCGGCGGCAGGGCCTGCCCCGGCGAGCAGGAGACACATCAGGAGGTTGAAGAGAGCTGCGACGCACGTCGTTCGATTCAACCCTGCCTCCGTGGCGCGGTCCTTTCGGTCACGCTTCAATGAGTCCGCCCCCGTCAATTAGCACCGGCGGCCGCTTCGGGAAATGCAGGAGTGCCCATGCAGGACGGCCCGGCCGGACGCCAAGCCGGCGAACTCGAGGCGGAGGATCTCGTCTTCCTCCTCTCGCACGGCCTTTCGGCCGGGACCTTGCTGGCGGCCGCCCGGGCGGCGCGGGAGCAGGGCGTGACGATGGACGCCGCCCTCATCGCCGGCGGGTTCATGGAGGAGGACGCCTTCTACCGGGCGCTGGCCCGGGAGTGCGGCCTGCCGTTCCTCAACGCGCCGCGGGTGGCGATGAAGGACAAGCCGGCCGTGGTGCTGGCGGCCGGGCTCGCCCCGTTGCCGGACGGGCAGGAGGCGCGCTGGGTGATCGCCCCGAGGGGCGCGCGGATCCGGCCGCTGCTCGACATGTCCGCCGCCGGGCGGCGCATGGACGGCTTCGCCCTGACGACGCCGCAGCGCTTCGAGCAGGCGGTCCTGTCGGGGGGCGGCGGACGGATTGCGGGTGATGCGGCGAACGGGCTGGCGGACCGGGCGCCGGGGCGCTCCTTCCGCGGGCAGGCCCGCCGGGGCGAACTCCTCATGATGCTGGCGCTGGTCTTCGCCGCGAGCTTCTGGGTCACGCATGCGGGAGCGGCCGGCGCGTTCGATGCGGCCGGGGCGATCTGCTGCGTCGTGTCCGTGGGCCTCGTGATCCGACTGGCCGCCACGGTCGAGGGCGCGCCGCCGATCCGGTCGGCCTGCCGCGCGCTCCGCGACCGCGACCTACCCTCCTACACGGTCCTGGTGGCGCTGTACGACGAGGCGGTCGTGGTTCCGGACCTGTGCGCCGCCCTCGCGCGGCTCGACTATCCCCCGTCGAAGCTCGAGGTGCTGTTCCTGGTGGAGGCGCGCGACCGGTCGACACGGGCGGCGCTGGAAGCCCACCTACGGCCGCAGACGCAGCGCATCGTCACCTGCCCACCGGGCGAGCCGCGCACCAAGCCGCGCGCGCTCAACATCGGCCTCGCCCTGGCGCGGGGCGACCTCGTCGTCATCTACGATGCGGAGGACGAGCCGGCGCCCGACCAGTTGCGACTGGCGGCGGCGCGGCTTGCGGCAGCGAACCCGAGGCTCGCGTGCCTTCAGGCCGTGCTGGCGGTCCACAACGACGACAGGAGCCGACTTGCCCGCCTGTTCCGGCTCGAATACGCGGCGCTGTTCCGCGTGGTCCTGCCAGGGCTCGCCCGGATGGGCCTTCCGATTCCGCTCGGCGGCACGTCGAACCACTTCCGGCGGGCCGCGCTGGTCGCCGCCGGCGGATGGGACGCCTGGAACGTGACCGAGGACGCCGATCTCGGCCTCCGGCTCGCCAGTCTCGGCTACGACATCGACGTGCTCGAATCCGAGACAGCGGAGGCCGCGCCGGAGGACCTCGGCCAGTGGTTCCCGCAGCGGACGCGCTGGTTCAAGGGATGGATCCAGACCAGCATCGTCGCTTCCCGCCTGCACGGCGCGTCGTGGCGCTCCGAGCCGGTGCGGCAGATCGCGACGTTCGGGCACGGATGGTCGACCGTGGTGACGGCGCTTGTCGCCCCCGCGACGATCCTGTGCCTGGCCGCCGTCGCGCCGTTCGCCGCCGATACGCCGCGCGCACAGATCCTGACGGCGCTCGGGGTGGTCGTGTTCGTGGCGGGCGCGTACGCGCTGGCGTGGCCGATCGTGGTCGGGGCGGCGCGCGCCAGGATTCAGCTCTCGGCCGTCGACCTGCTGCTCGTTCCCCCGTACCTCGTCCTGGTCTGCGCCGCCGCATGGGCCGCCGTGTGGGAACTGCTGGTGGCGCCGTTTCAATGGAACAAGACCCGCCACGGCCGCGCGCCCGACAGCGCTGCCGGAGCCACGGCAGAGGATGCCTCGCCGGTCCACCTCGCAGCCTCCGAACGGCCGCCGAGCCTGCCGCCACGGGCGACCGTGACGACGGCGCTTCCGACCCGCATACCATCCACGCCCGACATTGAAAGCGACCGGCGACGGACGAGGGCAGCTGCTGCCGAGTGACGGCTGCGGGCCTGCCTTCGACCTCAGAACATCGCTTCCAACTCGCGCGCCGACTCTGCCGGCGCGCGCTGGATGTTGAAGCCGCCGACGAATCGGCCGCGCTTGTCCATCAGGTAGATGAGCGCGGTGTGGTCCATGGTGTAGCCGCCGCCCTCGAGCGGCACCTTGCGGGCGTAGACGCGCCAGGCCTTCAGCATGGCGTCGGTCGCCGCCTTGTCGCCGCTCAGGCCGCGGATGCGGGAATCGAAGCTCGACAGGTAGGTCTTCAGGAGCTCCGGCGTGTCGCGCTCGGGATCGACCGTGACGAAGAAGCTCCTCAGCCGGTCGCCCTTCGGACCCAGCGCGTCGTAGATCGTCGTGATCTCCTGCAGCGCCGTCGGGCAGACGTCGGGACAGTGGGTGAAGCCGAAGAACACGAGCGAGGGCGCTCCCTCCAGATCCTTCTCCGTCACCGTGCGGCCGTTCTGGTCGACGAGGCGGAACGGACCGCCCACGGCGGCGGGCGTCTGTCCGTCCTTGCCCGGCATGAAGACGACGGCGACCGCCATCAGCAGTCCCACGGCGCCGAACAGGAAGGCGAGCAGCGGCAGGGCGAGGCGGCTGGCCGGCGGACGGGCGGGGTCTGGAGAACTCATCGGGGCGGGACTTTCAGAAGCACCAGGCGATGGCCGCCGAGAGCATGTCGACGAACACGGCGGACGCCCGTGCAGACCAGAGCACGAGCCCGCCAGCGACGAGCGCCAGCACGGCCCCGCCCCAGAGCGCGAGCCGCAGCCCTGCGCCGGTTGGGTCGCCCGTGGAAGCGTCGGGATCGGCGTCGTCGGCGCTGAGGGTCATGGGCGGGTCGATGGGACGGGTTGATGGCGAAATGATGGTCCGCGCGCGCCTGCGTCAACCCGCCAGGGGGCCCTGCGGCGGCAGATCGGCGAACCGGCCGCCGGCCTGCGCGCACGAGACGAGCAGCGGGGCGGGTTCCCAGCCCTGTCCGAACGCCGCCTGCATCTCCCGCATGTCGTCCAGCACCGTCGAAAGGCCCAGCGCGTCCGCCTCGAACATCGGGCCGCCGCGCCACGCCGGGTAGCCGTAGCCGTGCACGAGCACGAGGTCGATGGCGGCGGGGTTCGCCACGACCCCCTCGGCGAGGATCTTCGCGCCCTCGTTGACCATGGCGGCGCGCACGCGCCGCTGGATGAGATCGGCGGCGACGGGCCGGCGCGCGATGCCCTGCCGGGCGGACGTCTCCTCGACGAGGGCGACGACTTCGGGATCGACCTCGCGCCGGCCGTCGCGGTAGCGATACCAGCCCGCCCCCGTCTTCTGCCCGAAGCGGCCCCGCTCGCACAGCGCGTCAGCGACGGCGGAGGCGTAGCGATGCGCCGGGTCGCGCGTCGGCGCGAGGCGCTTGCGGCGGGCCCAGCCAATGTCGAGTCCCGCAAGGTCGGAGACGGCGAAGGGCCCCATGGCGAGGCCGAAGGCTTCCAGCGCCGCATCGACCTCGTGCGGCAGCGCGCCGTCCTCGACGGCGAATTCCGCCACCTGCCGCCAGACGGCGAGGATGCGGTTGCCGACGAAGCCGTCGGCGTTGCCACACACGACGGGCAGCTTGCCGAGCCTGCGGGCCAGAGCGACGCCCATGGCGAGCGCCTCCCGGCTGCTGGCCGCGCCCCGCACGACCTCGACGAGGCGCATGACGTTGGCGGGTGAGAAGAAGTGCAGCCCGATCACCGCCGCCGGCCGGCCGGACGCGGCGGCGATGGCGTCCACGTCGAGCGCCGAGGTGTTGGTGGCGAGCACAGCGTCGGGCTGCGTCGCCGCCGCGAGGCCCGAGAACACGTCGGCCTTCACGGCCATGTCCTCGAACGCCGCCTCAACCACGAGATCGGCGTCCGCGAGGTCGGCATAGGACGTCGTGACCGCGATCCGTCCGAGCCGTTCGTCGCGCTGGGGCGGGGTGATGCGGCCCGATTTCACCTGCCGCTCGTAGAGCGCCGCGACACGCGCGCGCGCTGCCGCGGCCGCTGCGTCGCCGGTCTCCACGACCGTCGCCGGAATGCCGGCGTCGGCGAAACAGACGGCGATGCCGGCGCCCATCGTGCCGCCG
>JAIYAB010000034.1 GCA_027489275.1 Hyphomicrobiales bacterium | reverse complement strand
CGCTTCGAAGAAGGTGTCGAACACCGTCACGCGCATCGCCGATGCTTCGAACGAGCAGGCGAGCGGCATCGGCGAAATGTCGACCGCCGTCGCCCACATGGACGAGATGACCCAGCAGAACGCGGCGCTCGCCGAGGAGAGCGCGGCGTCCGCGTCGTCCCTGTCGAGCCAGATCCGCCGTCTCAACGACGTCGTCGCGACGTTCAAGACCCGCAGCGGCGGCGTTTCCCACATGATGACCGCTCCGGCTCCCGCGTCGGGCGGGGAGCCGGAGCGGCTGCGCCGCCTCGCGCATGACGCCTTTGCGGGAGCGCCCGCCAAGCCTGCCGCGGCCCCCCGTGCCAAGGCGCGCGCTCCCGAGCCCAAGCCGGCCCCCGCCCGGCGGCAGGCGTCGGGCGGCGGACGCAGCGCGGGCGGCTGGGAAGAGTTCTGAGCAGCCCCGTCGGGGACACCGAAGAAAGGGGCGCCCCGGGGCGGCCCTTTCGATTCTGCCGGTGCTCGGTCAGCCCGGATCGGGACTGCCGATCACCATCACCATGGTCCGGCGGAAGGACTCGCCTGGTTCGAGCCGGATCATGCCCGGCTTGTCCATGATGTCGCCGGCGAAGCCCTCGGGGCAGTGGAAGCCCTGCCAGGGCTCGATGCAGAGATAGCGGGCGCCCGGCCGCATCCACAGGCCCAGATAGGGGCAGTCCGGGAAGTCTGCGCGCACGCCGGGAACGCCGGGGACGCCGAACCATATGCTGCGGCTTTCGACGCGGTCGAACACCATGGCGTCGGGAAACAGTTCTGGCCGCAGCTTCAGGACCCGTCCCTCGAGCTCGTTGGAGAAGGTCGCCGCCGTGACGCGTCCGCCCTCGATGCGGCGGATCGGCGCCGGCTCGGCGCGCTCGAAGCGGACGATGTAGTCGGTCTGCGGCCGGTCCGGCGCGCTCGGCTGCGGCCACTGGAAGCCGGGATGGAAGCCGACGGACGCGACCCCCGTCTCGCCGCCCACATTCGTGACCTCGGCGGTCTGGGTCAGCACGCCGCCCTCCACGGAGAAGGACACGTCGAGGCGCATGTCGAAGGGAAAACATGCGCGCGTCGCTTCGTCCGGGTCGAGGCGCAGCGTGCAGGACGTCGCCGTTTTCGCCAGCAGAGCGAAATCGCGATTGGGCGCATAGCCGTGGCCCTGGGTCATCGGATAGGCGCGGCCTCGGTGGCGCAACGCGTCGCCGGCGCAGCGGCCGACGACCGGGAAGAGTATCGGCGCCCGGCGCGGCCAAGAGGCGGGGTCGCCCTGCCAAAGCCATTCGCGCCCTGCCGCGTCCCTGAGCGACATCAACTCCGCGCCGGTGTTCGAGACGGAGACGGCGATGCGGCCGTCTCCAATATGATGCAGTTCGGACATTGCCCCTCCGGACCGGTCGCCGCGACCGGTCCGCGATCCTATCAGAGGTGGGCGAGTTGCAGGTAGGTCACGCCGGTGCAGCCGGCGGCGTAGAGGACCATCGCCAGAACCGCGACCCGGCGAACCATCCGGTCGTAACCCATGGCTGAACGGATTTGCTTGGATTCGGTCGACATCAGAGCCTCCCCGTTAACGATGGGATGAGACTGCTCCCGCATCGCACGGGACGATGTGCGTTTTCGCACCTCCTGGCGGAGGCGCTGCAGCAGACCGTCAGGCGACGCCCTGATCGCGCAGGACGACGACGCGGGTGCCCTGGGGCACGCGGCCATAGAGGTCGATGACGTCCTGGTTGATCATGCGGATGCAGCCCGACGACACGCGCGTGCCGATCGTGTGCGGCTCGTTGGTGCCGTGGATCCGGAACAGCGTGTCGCGGTCGCCCTGGTAGAGATAGAGCGCGCGGGCGCCGAGAGGGTTGTCGAGCCCCGGCGGCATCCCGCCGGCGTAGGGCGCGAGCTCGGGTTGGCGCGCGATCATCGACGACGGGGGCGTCCATGTCGGCCACTCGCCCTTGCGGCGGATCGTGGCGGCGCCGCTCCAGCCGAAGCCCTCGCGCCCGACGCCGACGCCGTAGCGGATCGCCTGGTTCCCCGGCTGGACGAGGTAGAGGTAGCGGTTCGCGCTGTCGACGATCACCGTGCCGGGGGCTTCGCTGCCGCCGTAGTCGACGACCTTGCGCAGGTAGTCCGGATTCACGTCGTAGAGGTCGACCGCCGGGACCGGATAGCGCTCGCCCGGCACCTCGTCGTAGAGGCGGGCGTAATAGGGGTCGATCGGCGGCAGCACGGACATGGCCGGCGGGGCGGACAGCGTGTCGACGCAACCGGTGAGGGCGACCGGCAGTCCGAGTACGAAGAGGCGTCGATCGATCATGCGTGTCTCATCCGTTGCCGAAGCTTCGTGGGCCGCAGACAAGCGGCAACAGGGGGTGACGGTTCCATCTGGACCTTTGCAGCGCGTCAGCGTGGCAGGAATGCGGAGATCGTGCTGCCTCATCGACAAAAAGTGATCGCTGTCTCCGCCAGAATGTCGGTGAGGGCTCGAATCGAGGCCTCGTCCGTCCATTCCGTCGCGGCGTGGGCGCCGGCTCCGTCGGCGCCGAACATGACACAGGGGATTCCCGCTCCTGCCAGGATCGCGCAGTCGGTCCAGAACGGCTCGCCGCGCCAGGTCGGCGCCCGGCCGAGCCGAGCCGCTGCCGCCCCGGCGAGCGCCGCGACGATCGGCTCGTCGCACCGGACCTCGAAGGGAGGCCGCTCGAGGCCCGGTTCGATCCGAAAACGGAAATCGCCGTCGCGGGCTGCGGCCGCGTCGAGAATGGCGGTCAGTTCGGCGACAAAGAGGTCAGTCGTCTCGCCCGGGATAGTGCGGCGCTCGATGGAGACGCGGCACTCCGCCGGATAGCTCGACAACTCCTGCCCGCCGCTGATGAGGGAGGCATGCGCCGACCCGCTCCCGAGAAGCGGATGCGACAGGGTCGCTCGCAACCGCCGGTCCAGCGCCTCGATCCCGACGAGCAGATGCCCGGCCTTGGCGATGGCGTCGATGCCGAGTTCGGGACGCGAGCCGTGCGCGGCGCGGCCCTCGATGGTCACGGTCGCCCAGACGAAGCCGCGATGGGCGATGGTCGGCTCGAGGTGGCTCGGCTCGGTGACGATGGCGGCGTCCGCGCGAAAGCGCGCCACGACCTGCTCGGTGCCGAAGCTCGCATATTCCTCGTCGGCGACGCAGGCGACGATGACGTCTCCCGCCAGCCCCTGCGCGGCGGCACGCTCCGCTGCCACCATCATCGCCGCGACGCCGCCCTTCATGTCGAAGGAGCCGCGGCCGTGGAGGCGGCCACCGACGCGTCGCGGCTCCAGCGGGTCGCCGGCGTAGCCCTGCAGTCCTACCGTGTCGATGTGGCCGTTGAACATCAGCGAGCGGCCGCCGCCGCTGCCGCGCGCGATTCCGACGATGGAGGGGCGGCCGGCCACCTCCTCGATCCGGTGGACTTCGAAGCCGCGCCGGCCGAGCCAGTCGGCGCAGGCATCGGCGATGGCCGCCTCGCCGGCGGCGCCGGGGACGAGGTCGGGGTTCACGCTGTCGATGGCAACGAGGTCGGCGAGCAGTTCGACGGGATCGGAGGGCATCGAAACTCCGTTCAGGGCAACGGCATGAGCCAGGATCGGATCTGCGCCGGCGTCAGGTTGCCGCCGCAGAACACGGTACCCACCGACCGGCCGGCAAAGGCGGCCGGGTGCGCCATGATGGCGGCGAGGCCCGCCGCTCCCGCGGGCTCGACGACGAGACCGAAGCGCTCGTGCGCGAGCCGCATGGCGGAGAGGATCGCGGAATCGTCGACCGCCAGCACCTCGTCGACCGTGCCGCGCATGGTCTCGAGCGCATAGGGGACGGGCACGCGCACGGCGATGCCGTCGGCGATGGTCTCCGCGTCCTCGGTCTCGACCACGGTCCCCGTGTCGAAGGACACCTTCATCGCCGGTGCGGTGGCGGCGACGACCGCGACGACGCGGGCCGACGGACGCATCGCCTTCACGATCGCCCCGACGCCCGTTGCGAGCGCGCCGTTGCCCAGGGGCACGACGACGTCGTCGAGGCCGGGGGCGTCGCGCAGCATTTCGAGCCCGATCGTGCCGGCGCCTTCGGCGATGGCCTTCTGGTCGCCATCCACGACGAGCAGGCCGCCGCCGTCGTCTGCGAACCGGCGGGCGGCATCCTTCGCCGCGTCGAAATCGTCGCCGGACAGCCGTACCTCCGCGCCGAGCCGGCGCATGGCCTCGATCTTGAGCGGGTTGGCGTTGACAGAGGCGTAGACGACGACCGGCAGACCGGCCGCCACCGCGGCGCGGGCCAGGCCCTGGCCGAAATTGCCGGCCGAGGCCGTGACAAGCGGTCCCGTCGCAGCGCCGGATTTCACGAACCAGTCCGTGCCGCGTCCCTTGAAGGAGCGGATCGGGTTCAGCGTCTCGACCTTGGCGAGAAGCCGGCAGCCCAGCGCGTCGTCGACGACACGATGCCCGACGAGAGGCGTGTTCACGAAGACGGGATCGATGAGGGCGTGCGCTCGCGCGATCGTGTCGGGTGAGGGCGGCGGCCGCTGGGACATGGTGGACATGGGGCTCCTGTCGAGGCCGCCCTTGTAGCCGCCGGTACGGACGCGTTGCAATGGACGCGATCCGCCGTCCGGCGCAGTGTCGTGGCGTCGCCGCCTTTGCCTGCCACCGTCGCCCGGTCGGGAGTTTCCATGCGCCTCGGTTTCGCCACCCGCTTCGCCTTCGCCCTCGCCCTCGCCGTGGCGCCCGTCCTGCTGCCGTCGGCGGCATCGGCGCAGCCGGCCCAGCAGCAGGAGCGCCCGCGCGCCGAGCCCGAAGTCCGCAAGCTGCCGCCCGAGCAGACGACGCGCCATACGCTCGACATCGGCGGGCGCGCGACGGCCTTGACGGCCACGGTCGGCTCCATCCCGCTGTTCGACGGGGAGGGCGGCGCGCTGATCGCCGAGATCGGCTTCGTCGCCTTCAGGCTGGAGGGCGAGGACGTGCGGCGGCGTCCGCTCAGCGTGTTCCTGAACGGCGGACCGGGCGCGGCCTCTGCCTTTCTCAACATCGGCGGGCTCGGCCCGTGGCGGCTGCCGCTCGACACGATCGCGCCGTCGACCCTGCCGGTCGCCGTTCCCAACGCCGAGAGCTGGCTGCCCTTCACCGACCTCCTGTTCCTCGATCCGGTCGGGGCCGGCTACAGCTGGACAAGCCAGCGTGGCGACGACGCCCGGCGGCGGTTCTGGTCGGTGGACGGCGACATTTCCTCCCTCTCCGTCGCCATCCGGAAATACGTGGAGCGCGAGAACCGGCAGGCCTCGCCGAAGATCCTCGTCGGCGAGAGCTATGGCGGCTTCCGCGTGCCCAAACTCGCCCGCGCGCTTCAGTCCGAGCAGGGCGTCGGCGTGCGCGGGCTCGTGCTGGTGTCGCCGGTGCTCGATTTCGGATGGCGTTTCCAGAACCGGCACACGCCGCTGCGCTGGGTGTCGGAGCTGCCGTCCATGACCGCGGCCGCACGCAGCGCAACCACGCCGGCGACGCGCGAGGCGTTGAAGGACGTCGAGGCGTACGCAGCCGGGGAGTATGTCGTCGACCTCCTGAAGGGCCCGCGCGACACGGCCGCAGTGGCGCGCATGGCCGAGCGCGTCGCGGCCTTCACCGGCCTCGATCCCGCTCTGGTGGCGCGGCTGGGCGGGCGGGTCGATTCGAATGTGTTCGTGCGGGAGAAGAACCGCGCCGAGGGGAAGATCGCCAGCGTCTACGACGCACTGATCACCGGCTACGATCCCACGCCGACCGCCTTTATCGGCCGGGCCGAGGACCCGGTGCTCGATGCCGTCGACGCGCCGCTCTCGGCGGCGATGACGGAACTCTACCGCCTGTGGGGCTGGCGCATCGATCGCGCATACCGCGTGCTCAACCGGGAGGTCGGCAATGGCTGGATGTGGGGCAACCGCCGCTCGGCGCCCGAGGCCTTCGACGACCTGCGGCAGGCGCTGGCGCTCGACCCGCACATGCGCGCGCTGGTCGTGCACGGCGCGACGGACCTCGTGACGCCGTACTTCGAGAACAAGCTCATCCTCGACCAGTTGCCGGCGCTGGGCGACGCGGAGCGCGTGCGCCTCGAGGTCTATCCGGGCGGCCACATGTTCTACTTCCGCGACGATGCCCGCCGTGCCTTCCGCGCCGACGCCGAGCGCCTGATCCGCTCGGTGTCGGACGGGCAGGCGGGGCGCTGACTACGGTTTGGCCTCCGCCGGCACGGGCGGCCGCGTCATCTCGAAGGCCTGCTGCGCCGCAGCGGTGACGGCGTCAGTGCCGCCGCCGGCCACCTGCACCGTCGGGAAGGCGAACTTGATGCCGTTCTCGGCGAAAGCCTTCTTCATGAGCGCATAGGCACGGCGGCGGATCGCGAACTGCTCGCCTGGCCGCGTCATCATCTTCAGGCGCAACTGGATCGCATAGTCGCCCATCTGTTCGACACCCTGCATCTTGAGCGTCTCGATGATGTTGGGGGCGAACTCCGGATCGGCGAGCAGCTCCTTGCCGATCTGCTTGATCAGCTTCTTCGCCTTGTCGAGGTCGGTGTCGTAGGTGACGCCGATGGTGATCTTGTCGATCACCCAGTCGCGGCTGAGGTTCTGCACGGCGCCGAGCTCGCCGAACGGCACGGTCGAGATGGGTCCGCGGTGGTGGCGCAGTTTCACCGATCGCAGCGAGAACGACTCGACCGTCCCCTTGTGGCTTCCGGCCTGGATGTATTCGCCGACGCGGAAGGCGTCGTCGAGGAGGTAGAACACGCCGGAGATGATGTCCTTGACGAGCGTCTGCGCGCCGAAACCGATGGCGATGCCGACGACGCCGGCGCCCGCCAGCAGCGGCCCGATCTGGATGCCGAGCGCGTCGAGCACCATGAGGATGCTGATCGAGGCGATCATTACCATCAGGAAGTTGCGCAGGATCGGCAGCAGGGTGCGCAGGCGCTGGCGCTTGCGCGCTTCCGGCGAATCGTCGTGAGCGGCGACAGGCTCACCGTCGAGCTGTCCGTCGAGGACCGCGCGGATGAGCCTCCAGGCAAGGTCTGCGACCAGCAGCACGATGACGATGCGCAGCGCCGACCGCAATGTGCGCGTGAAGGCCGTCTCGCCCATGGCGATCTGGCCGAGATCGACGCCCCATGCATTCGCCAGCACCGACGCGCCGGCGACAACGATGCCCACGCGCAGCGCGCGCTCCACCACCACCGCCCAGGCGAGGACGGCGGAGTTCTTCGTCGACGCGTCGTCGGCGCGCACGACGTTGCGCACGCTCATCCGCACGATGCCGGCCGCCAGTGGCGCCAGCGCCAGCACGAGCACGGTGCGGAACAGGGCCGGCATGCCCAGCGCCAGAAACAGCCACGCGACGACGATGGCCGTCGTCAGCAGCACGGCGACGAGCCGGCTGATCGGCGGCTCGTCCGTCATGGCGACGCGCAGCCAGATCACCGCGATCCCCATGACGGCCAGAATCGCAGTGATGCCCATCCCGACCACGTCCAGCGCCTGCCGCTCGACGCCGATGAGCTGCAGCAGGTTCATCACGGCCCAGCCGAGGCTCGCCGCCAGCGCCATGCGCATCCACCAGCGGTACCAGAAGCGGGCCAGCGGCGTGCTGATCGGCAGCACGCGGAAATAGTCGTGCCGGGCGCCGGGCGCGATCACGACCCGGCCGAACGACGTCGCCAGGCCCATCATCACGAAGACCGAGAGGCAGGTGAGCAGGATCTCGCGGAAGACCGGCGGCCACGGGAACAGCAGGAAGGCGCCGACGCTGCCCAGCGTCGTCGCGGTCAGGATGTAGACGGAGAACGAAACGCGCATTCCGAGCAGCCGCACCCGGTCGCCGGCCGTCTCGCCAGGCGCCTCGAGGATGCGGGCGAACAGCCCGCGCGCCGACCACCAGGCAAGGCGGCGGGCCAGGAACCCGCCGGCCATGAACAATGCGAGAGCTGCGATCAGCCACGGGATGTGCAGCCGGTTCCCCATCGACCTGAAGGTGCCGAAGGCGTCCGCGATGGCTGCGGGGACGCCCGGAATCGCCATGACGAGGGCCTCGCCGCGGTCGCGCAGCCCGCTGAGGCGCTCGGCCGCCATGGAGGGCATCATCATGTCGCCGGTTGTCGAGGCGGGCGCGGCGGCGGCCGGCGGCG
>JAIYAB010000081.1 GCA_027489275.1 Hyphomicrobiales bacterium | reverse complement strand
GAGGAGCACAACGGGATCGCCCTGGCATTCGGGCTGCTGTTCTTCGGCGGCGGCCTGTTCTTCGTCGTCGGCAGTTGGGGTGCGTACCACAGGGATACCACCCTGCTGTCCGAGGGCCGGCGCGCGCAGGCGCAGGTCGTCGCCCTCGAACATGTTCGCGACGCCGGGAAGGACGGCAGCAGCGACCATCTCGTGCGTTACCGGATCACGCTGCCGGATGGCGGCGTGGTCGAGAAGCAGGCCGGTCTCGACAAGTCGTCCTGGCAGTCGCTGACGGTCGGCGGGCCGATCGAGGTGGTCTACGATCCCGTGCAGCCGCGAAAGGGCTTTCCCGTCGGAGGTGGCGTGACGTCGCGGTTCATCGTCTGGTTCGCGACGATCTTCGGCGCCGTCTTCGCGCTCGGGGGGCTGAGCCTCCTCGTCGTTCTCGCCCAGCGCTTCGCACGGCGCCTGCGCAGCACGACCTGACCCGCCCGTCTTTCAGTTTGGCCGGACACGGGGCCGGAGACGCGCCAGCGCTATTTCAATCGCGACTCTCATGCCGCTTTTCGACAAGTCCCCGACGTGCACCCGGAAGCGTCGGGGGGCCTGACTTCGGATGATGGCGTCCACGGCGTGGCCGGGAGGCGGAGGCGGGCATGGGCGAGGACATCCACGCGGGGCGACGCGGGCGCGAGGCGCGGCGGGCGGCGCGGGCGCAGCGCGGCGCGGCTTCGATCCCCTACATCACCCGCAACATCCCGCTGACCGAGGTGCTCACGACCGAGGGGCTGGAGATCATCGAGCGCAACGCCGAGACGATCCTGCAGGAGGTCGGCATCGACTTCCGCGACTATCCCTCCGCGTTGGCCCTGCTGAAGGACGCCGGCTGCGACGTGAAGGGCGAGCGCGTGCGCTTCCCGCGCGGGCTGGCGCGCGCTCTGTGCGCCACCGTGCCCGCGGACTATGTCCAGCATGCGCGCAACCCGGCGCGCAGCGTCCACATCGGCGGCAAGGACACGGTGTTCGCGCCCGTCTACGGCTCGCCCTTCGTGCACGACATCGACAAGGGCCGACGCTACGGCACGATCGAGGACTTCCGCAACTTCGTGAAGCTCGCCTACCAGTCGCCCTTCATGCACCACTCCGGCGGCACGGTGTGCGAGCCCGTCGACCTGCCGGTGAACAAGCGCCATCTCGAGATGGTCTACGCGCACATGCGCTGGTCGGACAAACCCTTCATGGGCTCGGTGACGCACCCCGAGCGGGCGCAGGACACCGTGAACCTCGCCGCCATCCTGTTCGGCGAGGAGTTCGTGCGCGACAACACGGTGTGCACGAGCCTCATCAACGCCAACTCGCCGATGGTGTGGGACAACACCATGCTCGGCGCGGCGGAGGTCTACGCCCGCAACAACCAGGCGACCATCATCACGCCGTTCATCCTGTCGGGCGCGATGAGCCCGGTGACGGTGGCCGGCACGCTGGCGCAGGTGCTGGCGGAGGTGCTGGCCGGCGTCGCCTTCACGCAGCTCGTGCGGCCCGGGGCGCCGGCGATCTTCGGCACCTTCGTGTCGACGCTGTCCATGCAGTCGGGCGCGCCGACCTTCGGCACGCCGGAGGCGGCGCTGGCCATCTACGGCGCCGCGCAGCTCGCGCGGCGGATGAACATGCCGTTCCGCACCGGCGGCTCGCTTTGCGCCTCCAAGCTGCCGGACGCGCAGGCCGCCTACGAGAGCGCGCAGACGCTGGTGCCCACGCTGCACGCGGGGGCGAACTTCGTGCTGCACGCGGCCGGCTGGCTGGAAGGCGGCCTCGCCTCGTCCTACGAGAAGTTCGTCATGGACTGCGACCAGCTCGGCATGATGCATGTGCTCGCCAAGGGCATCGACCTCAGCGAGAACGGCCAGGGCATGGAGGCCTTCCGCGAGGTCGCGCCAGGCGGCCATTTCCTCGGCTGCGGCCACACGCAGGCCAATTTCGAGACCGCGTTCTACCGCTCCTTCATCGCCGACAACAATTCCGTGGAGCAGTGGGAGGCCGAAGGCGGCCTTGATGCCGCCCAGCGCGCCAACCGGGTGTGGAAGAAGGCGCTGGCCGACTACGAGGCCCCGCCCATCGACCCCGGCCTCGACGAGGCTCTGCGCGACTACATCGAGCGCCGGAAGGCCTCGATGCCCGACGCGACGCACTGACGCCGACCGTGTCGCTTTCCCGACGTCGCGCTGGCATGTGACGAATTTGTGATCCACGATGGAGGCGAGCCGGCGTTCGACCGGCATCGGGATCGCATGGATCGGGAGACGGGGATGTTTCATCGCTTGATTGTGGCGGCCGCTGCCGCCGTCGCTTTTTCCGCCGGGACCGCCGCCGCAGCCGACCCGGCCTCGTGCAAGACGGTGCGCTTCTCGGACGTCGGGTGGACCGACATCACGGCGACGACGGCCCTGGCCTCGACGGTGCTCAAGGGGCTCGGCTACACGCCGAAGACCGAGGTACTCTCGGTGCCGGTGACCTACACCTCGCTGAAGAACAAGAACATCGACGTCTTCCTCGGCAACTGGATGCCGACGATGGAAGCCGATCTGAAGCCCTACCGCGAGGACAAGTCGGTCGAGGTGGTCGGCGTGAACCTGGAGGGCGCGAAGTACACCCTCGCCGTGCCGGCCTACACCTGGGAGGCCGGGCTCAAGACGTTCGCCGACATCGCCAAGTTCAACAAGCAGCTCGGCGGCAAGATCTATGGCATCGAGCCGGGCAACGACGGCAACCGGCTGATCCTCGACATGATCAAGGAGGACAAGTTCGGGGTGAAGGGCTTCCAGCTCGTCGAGAGCTCCGAGCAGGGGATGCTCGCGCAGGTGGAGCGCGCGTCACGCCGCAAGGAGCACGTGATCTTCCTCGGGTGGGAGCCGCACCCGATGAACTCGAAGTTCAAGCTCAAGTACCTGGCAGGCGGCGACGACGTGTTCGGGCCGAACCTCGGCGGCGCGACGATCTACACCAATGTCCGCGCCGGATACCTGCAGGAGTGCCCCAACGTCGGGCAGTTCATCAAGAACCTGAAATTCACGCTCGACATCGAGAACCGTGTGATGGGCGCGATCCTGTTCGACAAGGTCGAGGCGGACAAGGCGGCGGCGGATTTCCTCAAGGCCAACGCGAAGGTGCTGGACGGCTGGCTCGCCGGCGTCACGACGCTGGACGGCAAGCCGGGGCTGCCGGCGGTGAGGGCTTCCCTCGGCGTGAAGTAGGCGCGACGCGTCGCTGGCGGGGGCGGCGGCGATGGAAGAGTGGTTCACCGGCTGGAAGCTGCCGCTCGGTCGCTGGATGGAGAACGCCATCGGCGTCCTCAACGACCACGCGCAGGAGGGCTTCGACCTCGTCTCGCTGTTGCTCGGCGGCGCCATCGAGGCGCTGACGGCGCTGCTGCTGCTCCTGCCGCCGGTGGTCGTCATGGTGCTCGCCGCGGCGGGGGCGTGGTGGCTGCACCGGTCGTGGCGGCTCGTCGCCTTCATCCTCCTCGCCTTCGCGCTGATCGCCAATCTCGGCTACTGGCGGCCGACGATGGAGACGCTGTCGCTCGTGGTGTTCGCCACCGCGACATGCGTGCTCATCGGCGTGCCCGTCGGCATCGCGTCGGCGCACCGGCCATGGCTGCACGCGGCGCTGCGGCCGGTGCTCGACCTGATGCAGACCATCCCCACCTTCGTGTACCTGATCCCCACGCTGATCCTGTTCGGCCTCGGCGTGGTGCCGGGGCTGATCTCGACGGTGATCTTCGCCATCCCGGCGCCCATCCGCCTCACCCATCTGGGCATCACGAGCGTGCCGCGGCAGATGATCGAGGCGGGCGAGGCCTTCGGCGCGACGAAGCGGCAATTGCTGTGGAAGGTGGAGCTGCCGGCCGCGTTGCCGACGATCATGGCCGGAATCACGCAGTGCATCATGCTGAGCCTGTCGATGGTCGTCATCGCCGCGCTGGTGGGCGCGGACGGCCTCGGCAAGCCGGTTGTGCGGGCGCTGAACACGGTCAACGTGTCGATGGGCTTCGAGGCGGGGCTGGCCATCGTCATCCTCGCCATCGTGCTCGACCGCGTGCTGCGGCAGCCGGCGAGGAAGGCGCGCTGATGGACGCGCCGGCCGTCTCCTTCGAGGGCGTCGACATCGTCTTCGGCGAGAAGCGCAAGGAAGCGCTGGCGCTGCTGGACGCCGGCCGCACCCGCGCCGAGATCCTCGCGGCGACGGGCGCCGTGATCGGCGTGGCCGGCGCGACGCTGACGGTGAAGCCCGGCGAGATCTGCGTGCTGATGGGCCTGTCAGGCTCCGGCAAGTCGACCCTTCTGCGCGCGGTGAACGGCCTCAACCCGGTAACGCGCGGACATGTCCTGGTGTCGCACGCCGGCGGGACGGTCGACGTGGCGCACTGCTCCGCCGAGGCGCTGCGTGGCCTGCGCGCGACGGGCGTCGCCATGGTGTTCCAGCAGTTCGCGCTGCTGCCGTGGCGCACGGTGGCGGAGAATGTCGGATTCGGGCTCGAACTGCGCGGCACGCCGAAAGCCGAGCGCGACCGGATCGTGGCGGAGAAGCTGACGATGGTCGGGCTGGAGGCCTGGGCCGGCAAGTACGCCAGCGAGCTCTCCGGCGGCATGCAGCAGCGCGTCGGCCTTGCCCGCGCCTTCGCGACGGACGCGGAGATCCTGCTGATGGACGAGCCCTTTTCGGCGCTCGACCCGCTCATCCGCACCAAGCTGCAGGACGAGCTGCTCGACCTGCAGCAGCGGTTGCGCAAGACGATCCTGTTCGTCAGCCACGACCTCGACGAGGCGCTGAAGATCGGCAACCACATCGCCATCATGGAAGGCGGGCGGATCGTCCAGTACGGCACGCCGGAAGACATCGTGCTGCGTCCGGCCGACGCCTATGTCCGCGAGTTCGTGGCGCATGTGAACCCGCTCAACGTGCTCACCGCCTGGAACGTCATGCGCGACCGGCGCGACCTGGAGGCGTGCGGCGAGGGCTGGCTCTGGCTCGACCGCCGCCGCACCACCCGCTTCCGGCTGGACGGAGCCGACCGCGTCATCGCGGCCGAACGCGACGGCCGCCCCTCCACCTGGCTCGCCTGCGAGGAGGCGGAGGCCGCCTTCTCGCCCGAGGCCAATCCGGTCTTCTGGTCGCGCAAGTCGACCCCGCTGCGCCCGGTGATGCTGGCGATGCAGCGCGACGCGGCGCCCGTGGCGGTGTTCGACGACGACGACCGCTTCCTCGGGGCGATCGGCGTGCGCGACCTGCTGCAGGCGATCCTGCGACGGGACCGCTGAGCGGACGACCGTCGCCGCGCGCCATGCCGGCGGGGCGGGCTACGCGGCCCTCGCGACCCCGCGTGGCTTGCGGGTCCCGTCGAGGGCCTTGAACTCGACGAACTTCACCATCGCGTCCCACAGGTGGTCCCCGTAGGAAAAGGGCGCGAACGGCTCTGCGCCGGGGAGCGGCAGCGGGGCGATGACGGCGTCGACCGCGGGCTCGTAGAAGAAGGGGATCGAATGGCGCGTGCGGCCGGGACCGAGCACGCGGTGCTCCGTGGCGCGGATGCGGCCGCCGGTCCAGCGGTCGAGCAGCTTGCCGAAATTGACAGCCAGAGTGCCGTCGACGGGCGGCACGTCGATCCACGTTCCGTCGGAGAGCCTGGCCTGCAGGCCCTCGACGCCGTCCTGCGCCAGCAGGGTGACGAAGCCGGAATCGACATGCGCGCCGCCGGAGACGTAGCGCTTGCGGCCGTCGTGCTCCACCCAGGCCTTGGCCGGATCGGCGCCGACGAAGCTGTCCTCCGGCCGCACGGGGTAGTGGATGAGGCGCAGCGTCGAGATGCCGCCGACGAAGGCGGCGTCGAACTGGGTCTCCGGCAGGCCGAGCCCGCGCGCGATGGAGCGCATCAGGGTGCGGCCGAGCAGCTCCATGCCGACATAGTAGCGGGCGGCCGCCTCGCGCCAGCCGGGCAGATCGCCCTCGTCCGGCAGCGGCGTGGGCTCGCACAGCGGATCGTCGCCGCCGGACGCCCCCGGGGGATGGGCGACGTCGGGACCCATGTCGATGCCCTCCTTGTAGGTGGCCGCCCCGTTCTGCAGCGGGAAGAAGCCGCGATAGACGTTGGGGCGGGACGGATCGAAGGTGCGGCGCAGCAGCTTCGCCTTCGCGGAATCGGGCAGCGCGAACAGGCGCAGGAGGTCAGCGCGCACGGCGGCGCCGCACGGCACATGGCCCTCCAGGCCGCGGATCGACATGAATCCGACCCCGGCGGCGGCCTGCATGATCGCGCGATCCGCCGCGTCGCGGGTCGGGCCCGGCGGGCCGAAGAGCGGGGACACGTCGATGGACGGGATCATGGCGGGCCTCCTTGCGGCGGTGACGGGGCAAGTCTGGTCACGGCCGTCCGCCTTGTCGAGCCCCCCGCCCTTCGCAAGCCGGAGCCTTGCCGCGGGCGGCCGGCGCGCCATGTCGTCGGCGCGACATGCACGGTCCGTCAACCCGGATGCGTTATGTCGCGTTCGCCTCAGACGGTGTCTTGCATGCGACACTGGTCTGGGGCAAACCCGCGCAAGCTCATGAATGGACCGGCCCGACGGCGCCGGACCGCAGGATCCGGAGACATGGCCCATGGCCGATGACGATCTCGACCTTCGCTCGCTCAGCGACGACGAACTCGTCGAGCAGATGCATGACGACCTCTACGACGGCCTCAAGGAGGAGATCGAGGAGGGCGTGCGCATCCTGCTGGAGCGCGAGTGGACGCCCTACGAGGTGCTGACCGAGGCGCTCGTGGAAGGCATGCGGATCGTCGGCGAGGATTTCCGCGACGGCATCCTGTTCGTGCCGGAGGTGCTGATGTCGGCCAACGCCATGAAGGCGGGCATGTTCATCCTGCGCCCGCTGCTGGCGGAGACCGGCGCGCCGAAGATCGGCAAGATGGTGATCGGCACCGTGAAGGGCGACATCCACGACATCGGCAAGAACCTCGTCTGCATGATGATGGAGGGCGCCGGCTTCGAGGTGATCGATCTCGGGATCAACAACCCGGTCGAGAACTATCTCGAGGCGATGGAAAAGCACCAGCCCGACATCGTCGGCATGTCGGCACTGCTGACGACGACCATGCCCTACATGAAGGTCGTGATCGACACGATGAAGGAGAAGGGCCTGCGCAACGACTACGTCGTGCTGGTCGGCGGCGCGCCGCTCAACGAGACCTTCGCGGACGCGATCGGCGCCGACGCCTATTGCCGCGACGCCGCCGTGGCGGTGGAGACGGCGAAGGCTTTCATGGCCCGCCGGCAGGGCAGCGCGCAAGCCAGCCGCTGAGGACGCGATGGCGGCGCAGGGAGCCCTCGACGCCGTCCCCCCGCCCCGGCCCGCCGGGGCGCCGCGGCGCACGCTCGTCATCGCCTGCGGCGCGCTCGCGAAGGATCTCGTCGCCGTGATCGCGGCGAACCGGCTCGACCACCTCAGCGTGACGTGCCTGCCGGCGATCCTCCACAACCGCCCCGAGAAGATCCCGGACGCCGTGCGCGCGAGGATCCGCGCCGGCCGGGCCGGCCACGACGAGATCCTCTGCCTCTACGGCGACTGCGGCACGGGCGGCATGCTCGACGCGGTGCTGCGCGAGGAGGGCGTGGAGCGCATCCCCGGCGCGCATTGCTACGAATTCTTCGCCGGCGCGCCGGACTTCGCGGCGCTGGCGGAGGAGGAACCGGCGACGTTCTTCCTCACGGACTACCTGACCCGGCACTTCGACCGGCTGGTGTGGAAGGGGCTCGGCCTAGACCGCTTCCCGCAGCTCCTGCCGACCTATTTCGGCAACTACCGCCGCGTCGTCTATCTGGCGCAGTCGGACGATCCGGCGCTCGCGGCAAAGGCGCGGGCGGCGGCGGACCGGCTGGGCCTCGCCTTCGAGCACCGGGCCACCGGGCGCGCCGGCATCGCCGACTTCCTCGCATCCCCGCCCAACACTGCCGCACGAGGCCTCGATGGCTGACCTCACAATCCTCTACTGGCGCGACATCCCGGCCCAGGTCATCGCCAAGGCCGGGCGCAAGAGCGCCAAGCGCGAGCTGACTCTGCGCTTCACCGAGGCGATCGACATGGCCGCTATGCGCTCGGGCGCCGCCGCGACGGACGATTATCTCGCCTCCTG
>JAIYAB010000298.1 GCA_027489275.1 Hyphomicrobiales bacterium | reverse complement strand
CCTTGAAGAGATCCTGCGCCCGGATGGCCTGCACGAAGGCGACGATCTCCTTGCTGAGCTTCGCCGGCGCCTGCGGGGCCTTGGCGCGCAGGATGGCGAGCTCCCGCTCGGCGTTGGGATAGTCGACCCAGTGGTAGAGGCAGCGGCGCTTGAGCGCGTCGTGGATCTCGCGCGTGCGGTTGGAGGTCACGATCACGATCGGCGGATGCTCGGCGCGGATGGTGCCGAGCTCCGGGATCGTCACCTGCGAGTCGCTGAGGATTTCGAGCAAGAAGGCTTCGAACGCCTCATCCGTGCGGTCCAGCTCGTCGATCAGCAGGATCGGCGCCCCGGCGGGATCGGGCGAGAGCGCCTGCAGCAGCGGGCGCTTCACCAGGTAGCGCTCGGAAAAGATGTCCTCTTCCAGCCGCGTACGGTCCACGGCGCCCTGCGCCTCGGCGAGGCGGATCGCCATCATCTGTCCGGCGTAGTTCCACTCGTAGACCGCGGACGCGACGTCGAGACCCTCGTAGCACTGCAGCCGGATCAGGCGGCGGCCGAGCGTCTGCGCCAGCACCTTGGCGATCTCCGTCTTGCCCACGCCGGCCTCGCCCTCGAGCAGGATCGGCCGGCCCATGCGCAGGGCGAGGAAGATCACCGTCGCCAGCGAGCGGTCGGCGACATAGCGGCCGGCCTCGAGCAGGGCGACGGTCTCGTCGATGGAGGTCGGAAGGGGGCGGGACGCGGACGTGGCAGTGGCCATGGGTCGACTTTCGGCATCGGGCGATCCGGCCGGACCGCACTGTCTACGCTATCGCGCCGCGCGTTCCGCAGGAACCCGCTTCGGGCGACACTGACATAAAGACGGAAAGCGTCGGGACAAGCCCGGCCCCGTGGATGCAGCCATGCTGTCGCGATGGGAAAGGGACGGAAGGGGGGACAGATCCTGGCGCGGATGGCCTTGCGGACTCAGACCCCCGAGCACGATCCCGATTCCACTGCAACGGCCCTCATCCTGAAGAGCGGGCACATCCTGCGTCCTTCGAGACGGCCGCTGCGCGGCCTCCTCAGGATGAGGGGGCATTGTAGGTTTGAACCGTCTCCGGCACGCGCGGCTCGCCCTCCCTCGCCGGCAAAGGCCTCCGATCTGCTCCGCAATCTCCTCATCCTGAGGAGCGGGCGAAGCCCGCGTCTCCAAGGACGCACCATCGTGCCGCAGCTTCCTGGGGGAGCAGGCGATAAGCGAGATCGGGCAGTGGAGGCGGCTTGAGGCGAGCCCCTGTCCGTTCGGGACAGGGGCCGACCGGGATTACTTGCCGATGGCGGCGGCCACGGCGCGCTTGGCCATGACGACGATGAGATGCGCGCGGTATTCAGGCGAGGCGTGGATGTCGCCGTTGAGGCCCTTGGCCGGCAGCGTGACGCCCTCGAGCGACTTCGGCGCGAAACGCTTCTTCAGCGCCTCCTCCAGAGCCGCGACGCGGAAGACGCCACTCGCGCCGGCGCCCGTCACCGCGACGCGCACGTCGGAGCCGCGCTTGGCGACGAACACGCCAGTCAGCGCATAACGCGAGGCGGGATTCGGGAACTTGGCGTAAGCCGCCTTGGACGGGATCGGGAAAGCGACCTTCACGACCACTTCGCCCGGCTCCAGGGCCGTTTCGAACAGGCCCTTGAAGAAGTCGGAGGCGGCGATCTTGCGCTTGTTGGTGACGATGGTCGCGCCGAGCGCCAGCGCCGCCGCAGGATAGTCGGCCGCCGGGTCGTTGTTGGCGATCGAGCCGCCGATCGTGCCGCGGTTGCGCACGGCCGGGTCGCCGATGCCCTCGGCCAGGGCGGCGAGCGCCGGAATGGCCTGCTGGACGACCGGCGAGGTGGCCACGTCGGCGTGGCGGGTCATCGCGCCGATGACGACGGTGCGGCCCTTCACCTCGATGCCCGTCATGCCCTCGACCTTGCCGAGGTCGATCAGGACCGAGGGCGCCGCGAGGCGCTGTTTCATCGTGGGCAGAAGCGTCTGGCCGCCGGCCAGCAGCTTGCCGTCCTCGGCCTTGGCCAGGGCGGAGGCCGCCTGGCGAACCGTCTTCGGGCTCACATAGGAGAATGCGTACATGGTGGGTCTCCGGGACCAGCGAATGACACGTCGCCCCAGGCGACGAGCGAATGAAACGGCGTGACGCGGGAGAGGCCGGGAGGGCGGCGGCGCGGGGAAGCCCCGTGCCGCTGCCCGCCGCCGGTCGCTCCCGCCTACTCGGCGGCCTGCCGGCGCAGCGACTTCTGCGCGGCGCGCCAGACGACCTGCGGGCTGGCGGGCATGGTGACGTCCTCATGCCCCACCGCGTCGGTGATCGCGTTGATCACCGCCGGCGGCGCCGCGATGGCGCCGGCCTCGCCGCAGCCCTTGATCCCGAGCGGGTTCGAGGGGCACGGCGTCACCGTGGTGCCGACCGCGAAGGACGGAAGGTCGTCCGCGCGCGGCATGCAGTAGTCCATGTAGGAGGCCGTCACGAGCTGGCCGTTGGCGTCGTAGCGGGCGCCTTCCAGCAGCGCCTGTCCGACGCCCTGGGCGATGCCGCCGTGCACCTGGCCTTCGACGATCATCGGATTGATGACGTTGCCGAAGTCGTCCACCGCGGTCCAGCGCTCGATCTTCGTCACGCCGGTATCGGGATCGACCTCGACCTCGCAGATGTGCACGCCCGAGGGGAAGGTGAAGTTGGTGGGGTCGTAGAACGCCCCCTCCTTCAGCCCCGGCTCCAGCTCCTGGCCGGAGAACTTGTGCGCGATGTAGGCCTGCAGGGCGACCTCGCCGAACGCCAGCGACTTGTCGGTGCCAGCCACCGAAAAGCGGCCGTCCTTGAACTCGATGTCGTCGGCGGAGGCTTCCATCGCGTAGGCCGCGACCTTCTTGCCCTTGGCGATGACCTTGTCGAGCGCCTTGGCGATGGCGCTCATGCCGACCGCGCCGGAGCGCGAGCCGTAGGTGCCCATGCCGAACTGCACCTTGTCGGTGTCGCCGTGGACGATGGCCACCTGATCGATGGATATGCCCAGACGGTCCGACACGAGCTGCGCGAAGGTCGTCTCGTGGCCCTGGCCGTGCGAGTGGGAGCCAGTGAGCACCTCGACGGTGCCGACCGGGTTGACCCGCACCTCGGCCGATTCCCAAAGGCCGACGCCGGCGCCCAGCGAACCGACCGCCGCCGACGGCGCAATACCGCAGGCCTCGATGTAGGCCGAGAAGCCGATGCCGCGCAGCTTGCCGTTGCGGGCGCTCTCGCGCTTGCGCTTGCCGAAGTTCTTGTAGTCGGCCATCTCGAGCGCCTTGTCGAGCGAGGCCACGTAGTCGCCGGCGTCGTACATCATGATGACCGGCGTCTGGTGCGGGAACTTCCGCACGAAGTTGCGCCGGCGGAACGCCGCGGGGTCGACGCCGATTTCGCGCGCCGCGACCTCGACGAGCCGCTCGATGACGAAGGTCGCCTCGGGACGGCCAGCGCCACGATAGGCGTCGACGGGCGCGGTGGTGGTGTAGATGCCCTCCACCTCGCAGTAGATGGCCGGGATGTCGTACTGGCCCGACAGCAGCGGGGCATACAGGTAGGTCGGCACGCAGCTCGAGAAGGTCGAGAGATAGGCGCCGAGGTTCGCCTTCGTCTTCACGCGCAGGCCGAGGATCTTGCCCTTGTCGTCGAGCGCCATCTCGGCATGGGTGACGTGGTCGCGGCCATGCGCGTCGGAGAGGAAGGCCTCCGTGCGGTCGGCGACCCACTTGACCGGCCGACCCACCTTCTTCGCGGCCCAGACGCAGACGGTCTCTTCGGCGTAGATGAAGATCTTGGAGCCGAAGCCGCCGCCGACGTCCGGCGCGATCACCCGCAGCTTGTGCTCGGGCGCGATCCCGATGAAGGCCGACAGCACGAGCCGCGCGACATGCGGGTTCTGCGACGTCGTGTAGAGTTTGAAGGCCTCGTTGCCGGCGTCATAGTCGCCGATCGCGGCGCGCGGCTCCATCGCGTTGGGCACGAGACGGTTGTTGACGAGGTCGATCTTCGTGACGTGCGCGGCCTTCGCAAAGGCCGCGTCAGCCGACGCCTTGTCGCCCAGGTGCCAGTCATAGACGCGGTTGTCCGGAGCGACGTCGTGAACGACGGTCGCGCCCTTCTGGACAGCGGCTCCCATGTCGACGACCGCCGGCAGCACGCCGTAGTCGACGACAACCGCCTCGCCCGCCTCGCGCGCAGTCGCATAGTCCTCGGCTATGACAACGGCGACGTGGTCGCCGACATAGCGGACCTTGCCCTGTGCCAGCGCGGGATGGGCGCCCGCCTTCATCGGCGAGCCGTCCTTGTTGTGAATCATCCAGCCGCAGATGAGCCCGCCGACCTTGTCGGCGGCGAGGTCGTCGCCGGTGAGCACCGCCAGCACGCCGGGCTTCGCCCGCGCGGCCGAGGCGTCGATCGACTTGATCGTCGCGTGGGCATGGGGAGAGCGGACGAAATAGGCATGGGCCTGCCCTGGACGGTTGATGTCGTCGGTGTACTGGCCCTTGCCGGTGATGAACCGGAAGTCCTCCTTGCGGCGCACCGGGGCGCCGATGCCGGTCGAAGTCATGGTTCCCTCCTGGTGACCGCTTCGAGGCGGTCGTTCGTTCTGTCGAAGAGCGATTGGCGAATGCCGGGTCGCGAGCTGGGAATGGCGAGCAGAGAGAGGAGCGATGGCGAGTCGGACCTGCAAAGGCTGTCAGCGCCGGGTACGGCGACTGCCATGGCAGCCGCTATCCGCTACTCCCGATCCGCCATTCGCTCCTCGCCATCGATCACTCGGCCGCGATCTTCTGTCCCTGGCCACCCATGGCGCGGGCGCCCGCTTCCACCGCCTTGACGATGTTGTGGTAGCCCGTGCAGCGGCAGATGTTGCCCTCGAGCTCCTCGCGGATCGTGTGCTCGTCGAGCGACGATCCCTTGCGCGCGACCAGGTCGACCGCGGTCATGATCATGCCCGGCGTGCAGAAGCCGCACT
>JAIYAB010000378.1 GCA_027489275.1 Hyphomicrobiales bacterium | reverse complement strand
GAAGCTGGTGATGGAGGAGGGCGGGTTCCGCTACTCCTCCGACAGTTATGCCGACGAACTGCCCTATTGGGTGGAAGGGCCGAAGGGGCCCTTCCTGATGATCCCCTACACGCTCGATGCCAACGACATGCGTTTCGCCACGCCGCAGGGCTTCAACAGCGGCGACCAGTTCTTCGCCTACCTGAAGGACACCTTCGACGTGCTCTGGCGTGAGGGGGCGGAGGGCGCGCCGAAGATGTTCAGCGTGGGCCTGCACTGCCGTCTCGCCGGTCGTCCCGGCCGCGCCGCGGCGCTGGAGCGCTTCCTCGATTACATCCTGTCGCACGACAAGGTGTGGGTGACGCGCCGGATCGATATCGCCGAGCATTGGCGCGCCGTTCACCCTGCGCGCTGAGGCAAGGCGGCGGCGGGGTAGCTCAGTCGTCGATGGTCAACGCGCGACCGGCGCGCTCGGCCCACGCGGACATGCGTTCGACATCGAGCCGTAGCGCGGCGGTCGTCGGCGTAGGCGGGCATCGCTCCAGCGCCGCCGCGGCCTCCGGCAGCACCGTGCCGAGGATCTCGAGATCCTCGATCGCCGCGCCCGGATTGCCGGTGTCGTGCCAGAGCTCAATGTAATCGCGCAGGTCGTCGGCCCAGGCCAGACGGTCGCGGGCGCGATCCGGATCGCAGGCTGCTGCGGCAGGCAGGGCGGTCACGGCGAGGCACGAGAACGCCACGAGCACGAGCGTGATGCGCACGCACCGGCCGCGGACGCGGGCGGATTTCCAGACTGATGGTTCCATCGTTCGGGACCTCCTCTGCAGGTGTCCCGATCGTGCCACGCGCTGTTTCTCGCCCGCGTGACATGGGCGTGAATCAGCGCGTGAAAAACGCGTCCGGCTAGTCCGCCTTCCAGGGGAAGGTCCACGTCTCCGTGAGGGCCCGGTTGCCGGCCTTGAGGAAGGCACGGATGTCCGTGGACTGTCCCTTGTCCAGCGCCACGTCGACCGCGGCGCGGAAGCCGTTCGTCTTCGGATTCGGGGTGAGCCAGGTTCGCACGATGCGGCCGTTCGATGCCGAGGGGACGATCTGCACCTTGTCCGGGTCGCCGAGGAAGTAGGCCAGCTCGCCGCCGGAGAAATCGATGATGAAGCGGCGGGTGTTGGGCGCCGGCTGCTCCGTCGAGCCCAGCGCGCGCGGCGCCGTCTGCCACGTGTTCACAGCGGCTCCGCCAGGATGCAGGTCGAAATCCTTGGTCACTGCGGTGATGCGATAGCGCCAGACGAGGGTCTGGCCGGGTTCCGGCACCGCCTTCGGCGTCCAGTAGGCGACGATGTTGTCATTGGTCTCGTCACCCGTCGGGATCTCGACGAGGTCGATGCGGCCCTCGCCCCAGTTGTCGCGCGGCTCGACCCAGTAGCTCGGGCGCAGCTCGTAGCCGAGGTCGAGGTCCTGGTAGTGCTCGAAGGTGCGGTCGCGCTGCATCAGGCCGAAGCCGCGCGGATTGTTGTCGAGGAAGCTCGACACGCTGATCTCGCGCGCGTTGCGCAGCGGCCGCCAGATCCACTCTCCGGCGCCGGTGTGCATCATCAGGCCGTCGCTGTCGTGCAGCTCCGGACGGAAGTCGTCGAAGAAACGGCGGTCGTTCTCGCCGACGTAGAACATCGACGTCAGGGGCGCGATGCCGATCCGCGGCACCGGCTGCCGCGGGAAGATCGTCGAGGTGACATCGACCACGGTCTGGTGGGCGGGGTAGACGAAGAACTGGAAGGCCCCGGTCAGCGACGGGCTGTCCATGAGCGCGTAGACCACCGCGCGCTCGGCGTCGGGACCCGGCGCCTCGATCCAGAACTCCTTGAAGATCGGAAACTCTTCCGTCTCCTTCGCGCCGACGCCGATGGCGAGTCCCCGGGCGGAAAGGCCGTAGCGCTGGCCGCGGCCAAGGAAACGGTAGTAGCTCGCGCCCAGGAACGAAATGAGCTCGTCCTGGATCTTCGGATCGTTCAGCGGATAGTGCAGGCGGAAGCCGGCGAAGCCGAGATTGACCGGCAGCGCCCGGTCGAACCGGTTGCGGCCGTAGTCGAAGAGCGATGACGCATAAGGCACCGGCGTGGGGATGCCGTCGCGGATCAGGTTCACCGTCACCGTCCGGTTGAACAGGAACCCGGGATGGAACATCTGCATCCGGTATGCACCGCCGTTCTGCCCCAGCAGGGCCCGGTCCGGGCGGAACCGGATGTCGCGGTAGCTGTCGTAGTCGAGCTTCGCGAGCGCATCCGGCAGAGGCGGCACGGTCGCGTCATGGGCCATCGCCGCCAGTTCGCGGGCGCGCCGAACGACGTCTTCGTAGCCGAAGCGGGCGGCGGGCGCCGGCCCCGCCGGAGGGGGCGTCTGCGCCTGGACGGTCTGCGCGAGTGCGGGCGAGGCGATCAGGGCGGCCGACAGGCGGGCCAGACTGTCGATGAAGCTACGGCGGGACAGGCGCATCGGCGGGGACTCTGGCGGTCTCGGGCGGTGGAGAGGCGGAACGGGGAAGGCGGCGCAGGGAGAGTCAGGCGGCTCGATTCGGCGGACGGACGCCATTCACCATGCCTGAAAATCCCTACCGGAGCCCTGCGGGAGCAGGAACCTCCGCCGGGGCTTCGGGCCACGCACGGGAACAGCGATCTTCCAACCGGTTATCAGAGACTTAGAGACGGTGTTAGTCATTTTCGAGGAGGGGCAAAAAAACGCTTGAATGCGACGGGCAACGGACCTATCTACCGCTTGCCCAATTTCGCACGTGCCTGTGGTCGCGTGCTGGTCGGTGGGCATCCGGACAAGAGGCCGGACAGCCGCCCGGGACAGGATCGGGACCAAAGGGGTGGGAACCCCGTTGGCGATGATCCCGGCAGCAATGCCGCGTTCCGAACCCTGACCAGCAGCCGGAGGCGAAACCGGCGTACCCTGCTCTCCCCAGGGGACGTGGCTTAAAGCAACGACGGAGCGGGCTTTTTTGGTCTCGTTCGGCCCTCCAAAGGCCGGATCACCGAAGAGGCTTGTCCATCTTGCCAGGCGTGCGGAGCGGCTAACCCCGGTCCAATCCAAGGCAGTTCATCGCGGGTGACCTCACCCGGCGTCGGCGTCTCCATCGCGCCGCGTCGCGGGACCGTCACCCGGGTTCAACGCCGGCGGCGCTGCCGCCACAGACCTTGGGGAGCCGTGCCATGACCGCACGCATCCGCGAATTCCTGCGCAACCGACGCGACGATGGCCCTTGCATGGTCCTCGACCTCGATGTCGTGCGCGACAACTACAACGCCTTCGCCCGGGCGCTGCCGGACACGCGCGTGTTCTACGCCGTGAAGGCCAACCCTGCGCCGGAGGTGCTGCACCTCCTCGCCAAGCTCGGCTCCTGCTTCGATTGCGCCTCCGTGGCGGAAATCGAGATGGCGCTGGCGGCCGGCGCGACGGCGGAGCGCATCTCCTTCGGCAACACGATCAAGAAGGAGCGTGACGTCGCCCGCGCCCATGCGCTCGGCGTGCGTCTCTTCGCGGTCGATTGCACGGCGGAGGTCGAGAAGATCGCCCGTGCCGCGCCCGGCTCGAAGGTGTTCTGCCGCATCCTGTGCGACGGAGCGGGAGCCGAGTGGCCGCTGTCGCGCAAGTTCGGCTGCGTTCCGGAGATGGCGACGGACGTGCTGGAGCATGCCCACCGGCTCGGCCTCGAGGCCTATGGCGTGTCGTTCCATGTCGGTTCGCAGCAGAGCAACACCGGCGCATGGGACCAGGCCCTGGCCTCCGCGTCGGCGATCTTCCGCGAGTGCGCGGAGCGGGGTATCCGCCTGTCGATGGTCAACCTCGGCGGCGGCTTCCCGACGAAGTACCTGAAGCCGGTGCCGGGGGTTCAGTCCTACGGCAACGCGATCTTCCAGGCGCTCTCCAAGCACTTCGGCAATCGCCTGCCGGAGACGATCATCGAGCCCGGTCGCGGGATGGTCGGCAATGCCGGCGTCATCGAGGCCGAGGTCGTGCTCGTGTCGAAGAAGGCCGAGGCGGACGAGGTGCGCTGGGTCTACCTGGACATCGGCAAGTTCGGCGGTCTCGCCGAGACGATGGACGAGTCGATCCGCTACCCGATCCGCACCGATCACGACGGGGACGACAAGGTCCCCTGCGTGCTCGCCGGCCCGACCTGCGACAGCGCCGACGTCATGTACGAGAAGACCCCGTACTGGCTGCCGGTGAGCCTCGAGATCGGCGACAAGGTGTTGATCGAAGGCACCGGCGCCTACACGACGACCTACTCGGCAGTGGCCTTCAACGGCTTCCCGCCGCTGCGGTCCTACGTGATCTGACGGCCCTCGCGGCCGGCTGAGAGGCTCCAGGCTCCCCCGAGCGCAAGGCCCGGCGCGCACCCTCCCGCGCCCCTGCTTCGGACCCGGCTCGACCGGGTCCGGCTTCCTCGAAACCACCCTTTCTGGATTTCGAACCGTCCGCGCGGATGCGCGGCGGGGAAGGAGCATGGCCATGTCTGTCTTCATCATGCCCGGCGCGATGCGGGCCACGATCACGATCCGCGACGAAACCGCAGCCGACATCGCGGCGCGCGAGCGTCTGCTCGATGCCGCGTTCGGCCCGGCGCGCTTTCTGAAGACCTGCGAGCGGCTGCGCGAGGGGCGCCTGCCGGCGTTCGGCCTCGTCGCCGTCGACGGGGGCGGCCGCGTCGTCGGCACCGTCCGCATGTGGCACGTCGCGGCGGGCCCGGGCCGGCGCGCGCTGATGCTCGGGCCGCTCGCGGTGGACCTGTCCGTGCGCGCCCAGGGCGTTGGCGCGGCCCTGATGCGCTGCGCTCTCACGCGCGCGGCGATCGACGGCCACGGGGCGGTCCTGCTCGTCGGCGACGCGCCCTACTACGAGCGGTTCGGCTTCACGGCCTCGCTGACGCAGGGGCTGTGGATGCCGGGCCCGGTGGAGCGCGAGCGCTTCCTCGGGCTGGAACTTCGCGAGCGCGCGCTGGCCGGCGCCTGGGGCTTCGTCAGCCCCACCGGCGAACCGCGCCCGACCGCCGATCTCGCAACGCTCGTCGCCGCCGCGCAGGCCGGCGCGGGCGTCGGGGTCGCTCGGGCGGCCTGACGGACAACGGCGGATCGCGGAGTACCCGCGATCCGCATCCCGATCCCGCCGTCCGGCGATCGGGGTTTGCGCGGGCGTTCGCTTCGAAACCGGTTTCCCCTTTGGCGCGGCATGCTCTATCTGTCGCGCCGGGACCCCTGAGTGAGCGCCGCCATGACCGACACCCCTCCCGATCGCCTGTCCGCCAATCCCGGCAATCCCTACTATGACGAGGCGTTGCTCGAGCGCGGGATCGGCGTGCGATTCAAGGGCGTGGAGAAGACCAACGTCGACGAATACTGCATCAGCGAGGGCTGGATCCGCGTCCAGGCCGGCGCGGCCAAGGACCGCAAGGGCAATCCCATGACGATCCTGCTGAAGGGCCCCGTCGAGGTTTGGTTCAAGGACACCGCAACCGGCGCAGCCGCCGGCGAACCCGGGGCCTGAGGAGGCCGGCCGCCGGAACTGACCCCGGCCGGCCCTACCCGATCGGGCGCTCGTCGGCGATCACCTTGCCATCGTTCGGCAGGCTGCCGGGCGCCACGAGTTCGACCTTTCCCCTCAGCTTCGTGATCGCCTGGAGCGTTTCGCCGAGCGCGGCGACGAACGTGTCCGAACACGTGGTCGTCTCGGCGCGCAGCGTCATCGCGTCCTGTTCGTTGTCGCGTGTGACGACGAGACGGAGCCGTGTCGCCTCCGGGTGCCGGCGGGCAATCTCGGCAATCTGCTCCGGGCGCACGAACATGCCCTTGATCTTGGCCGTCTGATCGGCCCGGCCCATCCAGCCGCGGATGCGCATGCCCGTTCGCCCGCAAGGCGACGGACCCGCCATGACTGCGGTGAGATCGCCCAGCGCGATGCGGATCACCGGGTGGTGCGGGTCAAGCGTCGTCACCACGATCTCGCCGACCTCGCCGTCGGCCACCGGATCCCCGGTGCCGGGGCGCACGACCTCGAGGATGAGGTCCTCGTTCACGACGAGGCCTTCGCGTGCCGGGGTCTCGTAGGCGATCACCCCGACATCGGCGGTGGCATAGCACTGATAGGCGGCGACGCCGCGCGACAGCAGCTCGTCGCGCAGCGACGCCGGGAAGGCCGCCCCCGAGACCAGCGCCTTGCGGATGGAGGACGCGTTGCGGCCGGCCTCCTTCGCCTTGTCGAGGATGATCTTCAGGAAGTCCGGCGTGCCGCAGTATCCTACCGGCCTCAGGTGCGCGATCACGTCGAGCTGCTGCTCGGTGTTGCCGGGTCCGGCCGGAATCACCGGACACCCCAGCGCCCGCGCGCCGCTGTCCATGATGAAGCCGCCCGGCGTCAGGTGATAGCTGAAGGTGTTCAGCACCACGTCGCCGCGCCGGAACCCCGCCGCGAAGAGCGCACGCGCCGCCAGCCAGGGGTCGTCATGCCGGCACTCCGGCTCGAAGATCGGCCCGGGCGAGGTGAAGAGCCGGCCGAAGCCCGCAAGCGGGCCGGCGACGAACCCGGCGAACGGGGGCTCGGCCTTCTGCATCGCCGGCAGGTCCGCCTTGCGCAGCACCGGCAGCCTGGCGAGCGCGGCGCGTGAGGTGATCGCGGCAGGGTCGAGCGGGCCGAGGTGCTTCGCCCAGCCGGGCGCGGTCATCGCGTGGGCGAGCACCTTCGGCAACCGGGCGAACAGATCCGCCTCGCGCTCGGCCGGCGCACGCGTTTCGAGGGCATCGTGGTGGTCGGTCATGGCAGGCTCCGTCAGGACGGGGATGCGGCGGTGCGAACGGTGCGACCCTGCCGCCGGCGGATGTGCAGGAGGGCGTTGCAGGCGCCTGACGCCCGTCAGGCCAGCCAGCGCTTGCGGCGCTTGTAGCTCTTGACCTCGCGGAAGCTCTTGCGGTCGGCGCCGGCGACGCCGAGGTAGAATTCCTTGACGTCCTCGTTCTCGCGCAGGCTGTCGGCCGCGCCATCCATCACCACGCGCCCGGTCTCCAGGATGTAACCGTAGGTGGCGTAGCGCAGCGCGATGTTCGTGTTCTGCTCGGCGAGCAGGAAGGACACGCCTTCCTTGGTGTTGAGCTTCGCCACGATGCCGAAGATTTCCTCGACCACCTGCGGCGCGAGGCCCATCGACGGTTCGTCGAGGAGGATCATGTGCGGCTTCGACATCATGGCGCGGCCGATGGCGCACATCTGCTGCTCGCCGCCGGAGGTGTAGCCGGCCATCGATCCGCGGCGCTGCTTCAACTTGGGAAAGTACTCGTAGATCGCCTCGAGGTCGCGCTTGATCGCGGCGTTGCCGTCGCGGCGGGTGAAGGCGCCGGTGAGGAGGTTCTCCTCGATGGTGAGGTGCCCGAAGCAGTGCCGGCCCTCCATCACCTGGATGCAGCCGCGCTTGACGAGATCGTTGGGTGACATCCGGTCGACGCGCGTGCCCTCAAACTCGATGGAGCCCT
>JAIYAB010000395.1 GCA_027489275.1 Hyphomicrobiales bacterium | reverse complement strand
TCGCTGAACTGGCACGTGGCGGAAGAGTTCACGTCCACGATGAAGCTCATGCGCAACCTGTAGCCGAGGGACCCCGCCTCTGCGCATCGGCCAACTTTGCCGTTGCACCCTGCCGGCGGCCATAGGACTGTCCGCCAGACAAGCCGGGAGGAAGCCTGCTCCATGAAGACGCATGCGCGTGCCGTCGTGATCGGGGGAGGCGTCGTCGGCGTCTCCGTTCTCTACCATCTCGCGAAGATCGGCTGGACCGACGTCGTGCTGGTGGAGAAGAACGAGCTCACCTCCGGGTCCACGTGGCACGCGGCCGGCGGCGTCACGACCCTGAACTCCGACGCCAACGTCTCCCGGCTGCAGAAGTACACGTTCGACCTCTACCGCGAGCTCGAGCGCGTCACGGGCCAGTCCTGCGGCATCCACCACAATGGCGGCATCTATCTGGCCACGACCGACGGCCAGATGGACTTCCTGCGGCTGATCCACTCGCGGGCACGCTACCTGAAGATGGACACCGAGCTGATCCCGGTGTCCGAGGCCAAGCGCCGGAACGTCCTCATCGAGGAGAGCCACTTCAGGGGCGCGCTGTGGCGCGAGGACGGCGGCTATGTCGATCCCTGGCTCGTCACGCAGGCCTACACCGCTGCTGCGAAGGCGCTCGGCGCCGAGGTCTATCGTTTCACCGAGGTCACCGCCCTGCGGCAGGTCGCCGAAGGCGGCTGGGACGTGGTGACCGACAAAGGCACGATCCGCGCCGAGCACGTCGTCAACGCCGGCGGCCTGTGGGCGCGCGAGGTCGGCCGGATGGTCGGGCTGACGCTGCCCGTCCTGGCGATGGAGCATCATTACATCGTCACCGAGCCGGTGCCGGAGCTCGCCGGGCTCGAGCGCGAGATCATCAACACCACGGACTTTTCGGGCGAAATCTACCTGCGCCAGGAGGGCCAGGGCGTCCTGCTCGGCACCTACGAGCAGGACTGCAAGGTCTGGTCGCCGGATGTCACGCCGAAGGACTTCCACAGTCAGCTCCTGCCCGACGACCTCGAGCGCATCGCGCCGGAGCTGGAGCGCGGGTTCAAACACTTCCCGGCCGCGGGCCGGGTCGGCATCAAGAAGGTGATCAACGGGCCCTTCACGTTTTCGCCCGACGGCAATCCCCTCGTCGGCCCGGTCAAGGGACTGCCGGGCTACTGGAACGCCTGCGCCGTCATGGCCGGCTTCAGCCAGGGCGGCGGCATCGGCCTCGCGCTCTCGCGCTGGATGGCGGAGAACGATCCCGGGCAGGATGTGATGGCGATGGACGGGGCGCGCTACGGCCTGTTCGCCACGCCGGCCTACACCCGCACGAAGGTGCAGGAGAACTACCGCCGCCGCTTCCGCCTGCTCTATCCCAACGAGGAGATGCTGGACGCGAGGCCCTTCCGCCGCACGCCCGTCTACGACCGGCTGAAGGCGAAGGGCGCGCTGTTCGGCGCGAATTTCGGGCTGGAGAACGCGCTCTGGTTTGCTCCGCCCGGCGTCGAGCCGAAGGAGGAGCCGACCTATCGCCGGTCCGACGCGTTCCCGCACGTGCGCGCCGAGTGCCACGCCGTGCGCACCGCCGTCGGGATCTACGAGACCTCGAACTACGCGAAGTACGAGGTGACGGGCCGTGGCGCGCGCGCCTGGCTCGACCGCGTCTTCGCCTGCCGCATTCCGCGGCCAGGCCGCATGGCCATTGCGCCGATGCTCAACGAGCGCGGCCGCGTCATGGGCGATCTCTCCATCGCCTGCCTCGCCGAGGACCGCTACCTGATCGTCGGGTCCGGCTTCGCGGAAGCCTTCCACATGCGCTGGTTCTGGCTGCAGCAGCCGCCCGACGACGTGTTCGTGCGCTCCGCCTGCTCGACGCTGACGGGATTCGCGCTGTCCGGCCCCAACGCCCGCGCCTTGATGGAGCGGCTCGCCGACTTCGACGTCTCCAACGAGGCGTTCCGGTTCTTCGCGGTTCGCGAGGGCGCGGTCGGCCTGTCGCCGGCCATCGTCCAGCGGTGCGGCTTCACCGGCGAACTCGGCTACGAGATCTGGGTGACGCCCGACTTCCAGCTCCAGCTCTACGAGGACCTGCTGGACGCCGGCGCGGACCTCGGCCTCGCGCATTATGGCGGGCGGGCCATTTCTTCGCTGCGGCTGGAGAAGAACTACGGCTCCTTCAACCGCGACTTCCGGCCCGACTACACGCCGGGCGAAACCGGGCTCGACCGGTTCGTCGCATACGACAAGAACGCAGACTTCACCGGCCGCGCCGCCGCGCTGGCAGAGCGCGGGAAGGGGCCGGCGAAGCGCTTCGTCGTGATGGTCGTCGACGCGCCGCACGCCGACGTGGTCGGCTACGAGGTCGTGCTGAAGGACGGAGCCCCGGTCGGCCACGTCACGTCGGGCGCCTTCGGGCACTGGGTCGGCAAGAGCCTCGCCGCCGGCTACGTGCCGACGGAGCTGGCCGGGGACGGCGAGGTGCTGGCCATCGACATCCTCGGGCAGGAGTGCCGGGCCGTCGTCACGGCGAATGCGCTGTACGATCCGGACGGCGCGAGGTTGCGCTCGTGAGCGAGACGGGCGGACGCCGCCGGGACCGGCGCGGCGGAGCCGGCCGCGCCGCCGCCGGCGGCGGCACCGGCGCCGACGACGCGCCGCTGCCGCGTCTGGTCAATCCGTGGTCGCCGGTCGAGATCCTCACGCCGGAGCAGGTCGAGCGCATCGTCCAGGGCGCATGGCGCGTGCTGGAGACGTCCGGCATCGAGATCCGCGGCGCCGCGGCGCGCGCGCTCTTCGCGCGGCACGGCGCGCTGGTGGACGATGCGGCCGGCATCGTGCGGATCGGCCGCGACATCGTCGAGGCGATGCTGGCGACCGCGCCTGCCCGGTTCGTCCTCCACGCCCGCAACCCGGCGCGCGACCTCCACGTCGGCGGCAATGTCGTGAACTTCGGCCCGGTCAACGGCGCGCCGAATGTCAGCGACCTCGAGCGTGGGCGTCGCTACGGCGATCTCGCGGCCTTCTCCGACATCCTCAAGGTGACCCACCGCCTCGGCGTGCTGCACTGGCAGGGCGGCGTCGTGGTCGAGCCCGTCGACCTGCCGGTGGCGACCCGCCACCTGGACATGTACCGCACCCACATCGCCTGCTCCGACACGCCGTGGGCCGCCCGCGGCGTCGGCGGTGTCCAGGCGCAGGACGCCATCGCCATGTCGGCGATCGAGCACGGCGTCGACGTCGAGGCGATGGCGGAGCGGCCGACACTGATGTCCGTCACCAACGTCAAGTCGCCGCGCCGGGTCGACGAGGAGATCCTCGACAACATCATGACCATGGCCCGCCACGGCCAATGCGTCGTCATAACCCCCTTCACCCTGATGGGGGCGATGGCACCCGTCACGCTGGCGGGAGCCCTCGTCCAGCAGACGGCGGAGGCCCTGGCGATCATTGCGTTGTGCCAGATGGTCCGCCCCGGCGCGCCCTGCGTGATGGGCGGCTTCACCTCCAACGTCGACATGCGCACCGGTTCGCCCGCCTTCGGCACGCCCGAATACGTCAAGGCGACGCTGGCGACCGCCCAGCTCGGCCGCCGCCTCGGGCTGCCCGTGCGCACCAGCGCCGTCAACGCCTCGCCGACCGTCGACGCGCAGTCGACCTACGAGACCGACTTCTCGCTGTGGGCGGCGATCATGAGCCACAGCCATCTCATCAACCACGCCGCCGGCTGGCTGGAAGGCGGGCTCACCGCATCGATGGAGAAGATCGTCATCGACGCCGAGGTGCTGCGCGGCTGGGCGCAGATCCTCAAGCCCTTCGACTTCACCGACGACGACCTTGCGGTCGACGCCATCGGCGAGGTCGCCGCCGGCGGGCACTTCTTCGGCTCGCCGCACACGCTGGCCCGCTACGAGACCGCCTTCCATCGTCCCATCGTGTCCGACTGGTCCAACTTCGAGAACTGGCGCGATGCCGGGTCGCGGACCGCGACCGACAGGGCGCTCGCCGTCTGGAAAAAGGCCCGCGACGAGTTCGTGCCGCCCCCGATCGATCCCGCAATTGCAGAGGCTCTCGACGACTACGTCGCGCGCCGCAAGGAGACGCTGGGAGGCGGGGGATGAGCTTCATCGCCAACGCCCGCATGTACTCCGTGTCCCCCGACGCGGAAGCCGCCTGGCGCGAGCTTCTCGGCCATGTGGCCAGCGAGGCCGGCGTCGCCCTCGACTACCTTCCCTACCCTGCCCCGCAGCCGCTCGAGGCCCTTTGGACCCGTCCGGACCTCGGCTGCGTGTTCATGTGCGGCTACCCAATCGCGCTGGACATCGCGACCGTTACCCCCATCGCGGCGCCGATCCCGTCCCTCGCCTGGGCAACGGGCCGCCCGGTCTATCGCTCCGACCTCATCGTCCGCGCCGACTCGCCGTTCGAGACCCTGGAGGACACGTTCGGCCACCGGGCCGGATG
>JAIYAB010000446.1 GCA_027489275.1 Hyphomicrobiales bacterium | reverse complement strand
CGGCTCTCCTGGCAGAAGGGGCTCGATCTCCTGCACGCCGCGCTGCCAGCGCTCGTCGAGTCCGGCGCGCAGCTCGCGCTGCTCGGCGCGGGCGAGCCGGCGCTGGAGGACGGCTTCCGCTCCGCCGCGCAGGCCTGGCCCGGCCGCGTCGCCTGCCGCATCGGCTACGACGAGGGCCTCGCCCACCTCATCCAGGGCGGCTGCGACGCGCTGGTCGTGCCGTCGCGCTTCGAACCCTGCGGCCTCACCCAGCTCTGCGCCCTTCGCTACGGAGCGGTTCCCGTCGTCGCGCGGGTCGGCGGCCTCGCCGACACGATCGTCGATGCCAACGACATGGCGCTGGCCGCCGGCGTCGCGACGGGCCTGCAGTTCGCCCCCGTCGAGGGCGACAGGCTGGAAGCGGCCCTGCTGCGCGCCGTCGCGCTGTTCCAAGACCGGCCGACTTGGCGCAGACTGCAGAAGAACGGCATGGCCGCCGACGTCTCCTGGCACCGCCCGGCCCGCCGCTACGCCGACCTCTATCGCGGCCTCCTGCCGCGCCCCTGACCGAGACCCGCATGTCCATGATCAAGACCGTCGCCACCACGCCCATCGCCGGCCAGAAGCCGGGAACCTCCGGCCTGCGCAAGAAGGTGCCCGTCTTCCAGGCGCCGCATTACGTCGAGAACTTCGTCCAGGCGATCTTCGACTCGCTCGAGGGCTTCGCCGGCAAGACGCTCGTCGTCGGCGGCGACGGCCGCTACTTCAACCGCGAAGCGATCCAGATCGTGCTGCGCATGGCGGCCGCCAACGGCTTCGGCCGCGTCGTCGTCGGCCGCGGCGGCATCCTCTCGACGCCCGCCGCATCGAACCTGATCCGCAGCCTCGGCGCCTTCGGCGGCATCGTGCTATCCGCCAGCCACAATCCCGGCGGTCCGGACGGCGACTTCGGCATCAAGTACAACATCGGCAATGGCGGCCCCGCGCCCGAGAAGATCACCGACGCCGTCTTCGCCCGCACCACCACGATCGACCGCTACCTGACCCTCGCCACGCCCGACCTCGACCTCGACCGCATTGGCGAGGTCGCCCTCGGCGGCGCGACGGTGTCGGTGGTCGATCCCGTCGCCGCCTACCGCGACCTGATGGCGCGGCTGTTCGACTTCGACGCCATCCGCGCGCTCTTCGCCTCCGGCTTCACCATGCGCTTCGACGCCATGTCGGCGGTGACCGGCCCCTACGCGAAGGCCATCCTCGAGGGCGACCTCGGGGCTGCGCCCGGCACCGTCATCAACGGCGAGCCGCTGCCGGACTTCGGCGGCCACCACCCCGACCCCAACCTCGTCCACGCGAAGCACCTGCTCGACCTCGCCTTCTCGGCCGGCGCGCCGGACCTCTGCGCCGCGTCGGACGGCGACGGCGACCGCAACCTGATCATCGGGCGCAACCGTTTCGTCACACCCTCCGACAGACTCGCCCTGCTCGCCGCCAACGCGCATCTGGCCCCCGGCTACAAGGCCGGCCTCGCCGGCATTGCCCGCTCGATGCCGACCAGCGGCGCGGCCGACCGCGTGGCCGCGAAGCTCGGCATCGGCTGCTACGAGACGCCGACCGGGTGGAAGTATTTCGGCAACCTGCTGGACGCCGGCCTCGCCACCATCTGCGGCGAGGAGAGCGCCGGCACGGGGTCTGACCACGTCCGCGAGAAGGACGGGCTGTGGGCCGTCCTTCTCTGGCTCAACATCCTCGCCGTCCGCCGGCAGGGCGTCGACGAGATCGTGCGCGAGCACTGGGCGACCTACGGCCGCAACTACTATTCGCGCCACGACTACGAGGAGGTCGCCTCGGACGGGGCCAACGCCATGATGGCGGACCTGCGCGCCGCGCTGCCCTCGCTGCCCGGCCGCCGCTTCGGCGACCTCGTCGTCGCCTCCGCCGACGACTTCGCCTACCACGACCCGGTCGACCATTCGGACTCGCGCAACCAGGGCTTGCGCATCCTGTTTGCCGACGGCTCGCGCATCGTGTTCCGGCTGTCGGGCACCGGCACCGCCGGCGCCACGATCCGCATCTACATCGAGCGCTTCGAGCCCGATCCGGCGCGGCACGAGCAGGAGACTCAGGCCGCGCTGGCCGACCTCGTTTCGCTCGCCGGCGAGCTTTCGGCGATCCGCCGCCATACCGGCCGCGACGCGCCCACCGTGATCACCTGACGGCCGGGCCGGTGGCCGCGCGCCCCGTGGGTCCGGGTCGACCCGAGCCGTTCGGCGTGGTGCCGGACGGCGACGGCGTGAACGCAGCCTTTCCGTCCGCCGGTGCCCAGGGCGTGGACCTCTGCCTTTTCGACGACGCGGGTGAGGTCGAGATCGAGCGCGTCCCGCTGGTGCACCGCACGGGCGACGTCTTCCACGCGCACGTGCCTGGCGTCGCGCCCGGCCAGCGCTACGGCCTGCGTGTCAGCGGACCGTTCGCGCCCGCGGCCGGCCACCGGTTCAATCCCGCCAAGCTGCTCGTCGACCCGTGGGCGACCCGCCTCGACCGCCCGTTCGCCCTGCAGCCCGCCCTGTTCGACGCCCGCCGCGCCGATCCCGGCGGCGCGCCGGACGATGCCGACAGTGCGCCCTTCGTGCCCAAGGCCGTCGTCGAGGACGCTCCCGCGCTGCGTCCCGATTTGCGCCCCCGCGTTCCGTGGGACCGCACCATCGTCTACGAGCTCGGCGTCAAGGCCTTCACCGCCCTGCATCCGGACATTCCGCCGGAACACCGCGGCACGTTCGCCGGCCTCGCCCATCCCGCCGCGCTCGCGCATCTGCGCGATCTCGGCGTCACCACGGTCGAGATCCTCCCGGCCGCCGCATGGATCGACGAGCGACATCTGCCGCCGCTCGGGCTGGCCAACGCCTGGGGCTACAACCCCGTCGCCTTCTGCGCGCCCGATCCGCGCCTCGCGCCCGGCGGCTGGGCCGAGGTCCGCTCCACCGTGGACGCGCTGCACGCGGCGGGGCTGGAGGTCGTCGTCGACGTGGTGCTCAACCACAGCGGCGAGGCGGACGAACTGGGGCCGACGCTGTCCCTGCGCGGTCTCGACAACGCCACCTTCTACCGGCTGCGGCCCGACGACCCGGCGCTCTACGTCAACGACGCCGGCTGCGGCAATATCCTCGCGCTGGACCGCCCGCCGGTCCTGCGCCTGGCCATGGACGCGCTGCGCGCCTGGGTGATCCGCGGCGGCGTCGACGGCTTCCGCTTCGACCTCGCCGTGACGCTGGGCCGGCGTGCCGAGGGCTTCGACCCCGCGGCGCCCCTGCTCTCGGCGATCGCGCAGGATCCCGTCCTGCGCGAACTCAAGCTCATAGCCGAGCCGTGGGACATCGGCCCCGGCGGATATCACCCCGGCGCCTTCCCCGCCGGCTGGGGCGAGTGGAACGACCGCTACCGCGACGACGTCCGCCGCTTCTGGCGCGGCGACGGCGGCATGGCCGGGGCGCTGGCGACTCGCCTCGCCGGCTCGCAGGACGTCTTCGGCGGCAAGCGCCGGCCGTCGCGCAGCGTCAATTTCATCGTGGCGCACGACGGGTTCACATTGGCCGACCTCGTCTCCTACGAGGGCAAGCGCAACGCCGCCAACGGCGAGCAGAACCGCGACGGGACAGACGCGAACCACTCCTGGAACAACGGGGTCGAAGGCCCGACCGACGAGCCCGGCATCGCCGCCGCGCGCCGCGCCGACCAGCGCGCGCTGCTCGCGACGCTGCTGCTCTCGCGCGGCACGCCCATGCTCGCCATGGGGGCCGAGGCCGGCCGGACGCAGGCCGGCAACAACAACGCCTATGCGCAGGACAACGCCGTCGGCTGGCT
>JAIYAB010000109.1 GCA_027489275.1 Hyphomicrobiales bacterium | reverse complement strand
GGCGCGAGGAGCCGATCCTCGCGGCCGCCCGCAGCAGCGATTTTTCGCTGGCCAAGCTCCGCGAGGCGATCGCCCGCTCCGGCGAGATCCATTGAGGCCCACGGCGGCGTGACTTGCCGGCGAGCACCAGCGCTGCGATAGAGGCGCGACGCCGAGACCTCCGGCAGGATGGACGCATGGACCAGATGGCGCCGCCGCCTCAGGCAGGACCGGCGGACGACGAGGAAGGCAGCGGCATCGTCCGCTCCCGCTCGAAGTGGCGCTGGATCGGCACGGCGATCAGCATTCTGCTGTTTTCCGTCTCGCTCGTCGTCCTGTGGCAGATCCTGAGCCAGGTGAAGTTCGAGGACGTGACGGGCGCCTTCGCCGGAAAGGCGCGTGAGCAACTCGCGCTCGCCTTCTTCTTCACGGTCGTCAGCTATCTCCTGCTCACCGGCTACGACGCGCTGGCGCTGCACCAGGTGCGCGCGCGCATCCGCTACCGGACGACGGCTCTCGCCTCGTTCACGAGCTATGCCATCTCGTTCACCCTCGGCTTCCCGCTCTTCACGGCCGGGGCGGTGCGGTACTGGATCTACGCCCCGCGTGGCCTGCCCGCGAGCAAGGTCGCCGGCCTCACGCTGATCGCCGGGTCGACCTTCCTGCTCGGCATGGCCGCGGTGGTCGGCTTCGGGCTCGTCTTCCGCGCCGAGGCGCTTGCCGAGATCAACCGCCTCGCGGTCTCGGTGAACCGCCTCATCGGCCTCGCAATCCTCGGCGGCATCACGGCCTATATCGTCTATTCCTTCCTGGGCCGCCGTCGCATCCGTATCGGCCGGTGGCGGCTCGAACTGCCCAGTTTCCGCGTTTCCCTCGGGCAGATCCTGCTCGGCGTGGGCGATGTGTGCTGCGCGGCGACGGTGCTTTACGTCCTGCTGCCGGCCGGGTACGCGGTGGATTTCGGCACCTTCGCGGCCGTCTATGCCTTCGCCTGCATCCTCGGCATGGTCAGCCACGCCCCCGGCGGGCTCGGCGTCTTCGAGGCGACGATCCTGCTCGCGTTCTGGCGGCTGCCCTACGAAGGGCTGATCGGCGCGCTGCTGCTGTTCCGGATCTGCTACTACCTCGTGCCCTTCGTCGTCGCGCTCCTCGTGCTGGGCGGGCGCGAGATCGCCATGCGCGTGAAGGCGTTCAGGGCGCGGGTCGAGCAGGACAGCGGGCGCGAGGATTGACACGATATCGTCATGGCGGTGGCGAATGAGTGCCGCCGCGAAGCCCCGGGAGGTGGACCATGCCCCGCGCCGATGAGATCGACGCCGCCGACGGCGCCGTCCTTGCGGCCGTGGTGGCGGCGTTGCCGGACCCCGTGATCGTGACCGATCGGACCGGCGCCGTCCTCGCCTTCAACGATCCGGCTCTCTCGGCATGGCCCGGTCTCGGGAAGGGGCGGCCGCTGTCGCTCGCCGTGCGCTCGCCCGAGGTTCTCGGAGCGGTCGACCGCCTGCAGCGGGGCGAGCGGCGCGCAAGCGCCCATTACGCCGAGCGTGTTCCTGTCGAGCGCATCTACGAGGTCGTCCTGTCCGTCGTCGAGGTGCGCACGGCGGACGGAATCGCGCCGACCTTCCTGCTCGCCTTCCGTGATCGGACAGAGCAGCACCGCCTCGACATGATGCGCGTCGACTTCGTCGCCAATGCCAGCCACGAGCTTCGCACCCCGCTCGCCTCGCTGCTCGGCTTCATCGAGACGCTGCAGGGGCCGGCGCGGGAGGACGCCGCCGCGCGCGAGCGCTTCCTGCAGATCATGCGCCAGCAGGCGCAGCGCATGGCCAGGCTGATCGACGACCTTCTCTCGCTGTCGCGCGTCGAGATGGCGGAGCACCGGCGCCCGGAGACCCCTGTCGACCTCGCCGCCATCGCCGGACAGATGGTGGACACGCTGCGTCCGCTCGCCGACGAGCGCGACGTCGTGATCGCCTTCAGCGCCCCGCCGGGCGGCGCGGTCGTGCCGGGCGACCGCGACGACCTCATGCGGGTCGCCGAGAACCTCATCGAGAACGCGATCAAGTACGGCCAGTCGGGCGGTCGGGTCGACGTGTCCGTCGTGATCGAGGACGAGTCCCCCGGGCGACCGCAGGCCGTCCTCGCCGTCCGGGACTACGGTCCGGGCATCGCGCCCGAGCATGTCCCCCGCCTCACGGAACGCTTCTACCGGGTGGACACCGGCCAGAGCCGCGGCCAGGGCGGCACCGGTCTCGGGCTCGCCCTCGTCAAGCACGCCGTCAACCGTCACCGCGGCCGTCTCGCCATCGAAAGCCGGCTCGGCGAGGGGGCCACATTCCGCGTCCTGCTGCCAGTGGGCGAAGTTCTTTCGCGCGCTTGAGCGCGGCTGTTATAAAAGCGTCACCGCACGGTCATAGAAGAGGCGCGTCCCGAAGGGGGAGACGTGACCATGGCAAGCATGCCGCGCATTCTGATCGTCGAGGACGAGGAGCCGCTCACGCTGCTGCTGCGTTACAACCTCGAGGCCGAGGGCTACGCCGTCGATACGTCGGCGCGAGGCGACGACGCCGAGCTCCTGCTGCGCGAGGCCGTGCCCGACCTCGTCCTGCTCGACTGGATGCTGCCGGGCCTCTCCGGCATCGAACTGTGCCGGCGGCTGCGCCAGCGGCCGGACACGCAACGCCTTCCGGTCATCATGCTCACCGCGCGCGGCGAGGAGAGCGAGCGCGTCCGCGGCCTCGCGACCGGCGCGGACGACTACATCGTCAAGCCGTTCTCCGTGCCCGAGCTGCTGGCGCGCGTGCGCGCGCTGCTGCGCCGGGCTTCGCCGGAGCGCGTCGCCAGTGTTCTCGAGGCGGGCGACATCGCCCTCGACCGCGAGACGCGCCGCGTCCGCCGCTCCGGCCGGGAGCTTCATCTGGGTCCCACTGAGTTCCGCATGCTGGAGTTCCTGATGGAGAAGCCCGGCCGCGTGTTCAGCCGCGCGCAGCTACTCGACGGCGTCTGGGGCATGGACAGCGACATCGACGAGCGCACGGTCGACGTGCATGTGGGCCGCCTGCGCAAGGCGATCAACAGGCCGCGCGACAAGGATCCCATCCGCACGGTGCGCGGCGCTGGCTACTCCTTCGACGAGACCTTCGCCCGCCGCGCCTGACCGTTCCTCGCCCGCGTGACGGGCTCGTGTGGCCCGCGTGCGGTGATGACGAACCGGCCTCCACAAGCGCGAAAAATCGGCTAGGCTGAGGGCATGTCGGAGCTTCGTACGCGCCCCATCCGCCGCAATCCGCCCTCCCGGCCGCCCGAGCGGCGGCCCCCCGCCGCCGTCGCGGAGGCCTTGGCGGACATTGCCCTGCGGGTGCCGTCCTCCCGAATCGCGCTGCGCCAGACGCAGGCCACCTTTTCCATTGAAGGGACCGGGACATCCGGTCTCGCCTGGTTCGTCATCGCGGTCGACATGCGCCGCGGCCGGTACGAAGTCCATGTCGAGGACGTCGATCAGATCGGCAGCCTGCGCGGCCTGCGCCACGGCGAACTGGAAGCGGTGCTGCGTGCGCTCGTCGCCGGCGATCTCTGGGTCGTCGGTACCGAGGATCGCCGCGCCTCGCGCACGCGGATCCGCCTGCGGGAACCGGGGCTCGCGGACTGGGTGCACCGGCGCAAGCGCTGGTTGATGCCGCGCCGGCCGGGCATCCGCCGTCAGCGCTTCGGGGACTACCGGGACGGCGCGCGGTAAGGCGCCGGGGCGGTCAAGGCCGCCCCGAACCCTCTCACTCGCCGCCGCGGGCCGTCCGGGCGCGGTCGCGCCGGCGCTCCAGCGAGGGCTGGTAGGCGATCTGCGCGTGATAGCTGCAATAGGGCGTTCCGGGCGGGGACTTCGCGCCGCAGAAGCGGAAGTCCGGCGAGGTCGGGTCCCCGTGCGGCCAGCGGCACATGGAGTCGCGCAGCTCCATGATCGTCACCCGCTCGGACATCGGGATGACCACCTCCTGCGCCGGCGCCGGCACGGCGTGCGGCACGGGCGCTGGGGCCGGCGCGATCTTCGGCGTCAAAGCCAGGTTGCCGCGGATCGTCGGGCCATGGCTCAAGGGATGGCTGGGCGCGCGCGTCGCCTTGCGCGGCCGCGCGGCCTGCGGCGCGGGCGTCTTGGCGCGGCCGGACAGGCCGAGGCGGTGCACCTTGCCGATCACCGCGTTACGGGTGACGCCGTTGCCGAGCTCGCCGGCGATCTGGCTGGCGCTGAGGCCCTGGTTCCAGAGCTTCTTCAGCAGCTCCACGCGATCGTCGTTCCAGGACATCGGCCTCTTCCCCGTGTTGTTGACGCGCCCGTCGAATCCTCGGGCCATCGCGCTCCCGTATGATGGAGCGCGGACGCAAGATATCGACGGTCTCGTGGTTTGCCGCACCAGATGTCGTATTCGACAGGCGCGAAACTACGCCATCGCGTGACTCTGGTGCAACCTGCGAGGCCCGCATCGCCACGTTTTCAACAAGGATCGTGGCGCCACGGCGGCATCACCGAGTCGCGCCCGCGCGTTGACAAGGCTGGCAGGGTCGCACAATAGTTTTCCTTCGTGCCGCCCGTGGGGGCGGCTTTTTGATTTGCAGGCCTCACCGGAGAGAACAGGACCCATGGCCGCCCAGAACCAGACGCCGTCGCCGCTGCTCCCGACCTTCGCGCGCGCCGAGCTGTCGTTCGAGCGAGGCGAGGGTCCGTGGCTCGTGACGGACCGAGGCGAGCGTTACCTGGATTTCGGCGCCGGCATCGCCACCTCGAGCCTCGGCCATGGCCATCCGCATCTGGTCAAGGCCATCGCCG
>JAIYAB010000447.1 GCA_027489275.1 Hyphomicrobiales bacterium | reverse complement strand
TGCCGGCCGCCACGGTCGACTCGAACGGGTAGAGGTTCACCACCAGCAGGTCGATCGGCCCGATCCCGTGCGCAAGCATGGCGGCCTCGTGCTCGGGGTTCTCGCGGATGGCGAGGAGGCCGCCGTGCACCTTGGGGTGCAGCGTCTTCACCCGCCCGTCCATCATCTCCGGGAAGCCGGTGAGATCGGAGACGTCCGTGACGGGCAGGCCCGCGTCGGCGATGGCCTTGCGCGTCCCGCCCGTCGAGACGAGCGCGACGCCTGCGGCGTCGAGCGCCCGGGCGAAGTCGATGAGCCCGCTCTTGTCGGAGACGGACAGCAGGGCGCGGGTCACGCGCCGGAGATCGCTCGCCATGGGGCATCACTCGCAGGTTTGCCGCCGGCAGGCCGATCCTCCGGCAGACGCGGCGGCGCTTAGCACGATTGGCGGGGTGGGAAAACCGAGGCGAAGGGCGGAGCAGCCCTGTCAGACGTCCAGGCTGTCCGCCTCGAACGTCTCGTCCGCGCGGCCGGCGTCGTAGCGCTCGAAGCGCCAGGATACCGCAGGCGTCTCGCCGAAGCCGCCGGAGACGACGATCTGCTCGCCCGCCCGCGCGCCGTCAGGGGCGGCGAAGAAGATGCTCTCCTCCACCACGGTCGGCAGCCCGCCGGCGGTGAAGGTCCAGGTCCGTCCGTTGGGAAGGTCGAGCAGCACGGCGGCCCCGTCCGGCGTCCGCGTGGCGCGGACGGAGGGGTGCAGGTGGAAGCGCAGGGCGTAGGCGTCGCTCGCGCCACGCCCGGCATGGGTGACGACCAGCCGGTCCTCCCCCAGCAGCCGCCGCCCGTCCGCCTCCAGCACGAGCCTGCGCTGGTGCAGCACGCCGAACGCCGCCTCGTAGCCGTCATGGGAGGCGACGAGGCCGGGACCGGGGCCCGCCGGCCCCCTCTGGACCTCGCGCTGCATCGGCACCGCGGAGGGGCCGCCGATGATCGGCGTCGACGGCGCCGCTCCGGGGCCCTGGATGGTGGCGAAGCGGCAGGAGGATGTGTCGGCGAGCGTCAGCGTCGAGTGGGCGGCGGTGGCGCGCGCGATCTGCCGCCACTGCTCGACGCCCGGCGGCGGCGCCCCGCAATTGACGACCACACGCGAAACACCGTCGGAGAACTCGAAGGACAGGCAGCCGGCGTGGGCCCGGTCGGAGTAGGCCGGCGCGGGCGGCGGGCCGGCGTCCACCACCACCACCGACTGGCGCGCCTGCAGGCGCTGGTAGCCTGAATGAGGAGCGTTCTCGATCGCCTGCACGCGCGCGTCGTTGTAGGCGAGCAGGGTGGCGAGCCGGTCCGGCGGTGTCGTGCTCATGCCGTTGAAGAGTGCGAGCGCGCCGTCGCCGTGCCGGAACAGCTTGATCGCCGGCATCATCCGGTCGACGGCGTTGAGCAGCGGGCGGGGCGGCTCGACGCCCTGGTTGGCGTAGGCCTGGCGCAACGGCAGCAGGTCCGTCAACAGGTCGACGATGGTCTGCGGGTTACGCCCGACATGGCCGCCGTCGGGCAGGATCTGCCGGTCGAGCAGTTCGCCGAGCAATCGCGAGGCCCGGCGCACCTGCCCGGCCGAGCCGCCGGTGCACAGGGCGACATAGGCGAGTGCAATGACGGCGTTCAGACGCGTCTCGCCCTCCGGGATGTCGCCGAGCGCGCGGGCGAGCCAGGCGGTCTGCCGGCCGACCGAGCGCAGGAACCGCTTGTAGAAGGTGCGGTCGGCCCCCTCCAGGATGAGGGGCGACTGGGTGAGCCAGGAAATCAGCCGCCGCCCGACCACGTCCGGGCGCCAGGCGGGCGAGGCCTGCGGGCGGCCGACCTCGGTGATCCAGTCGTTGACGAGGGCGCGGGCATTGGCGCGGGCGAGCGCGGAATCGGCGGCGCGCAGGTGGCGTAGCCAGCCGAAGCCCATCAGCGCCTCGCTCCAGGCGTCGGAGGGCGGCGGCACCCCGAACGGCGAAGCGCCGCCCACCGCGACCACCTTTCCGGCGAAGGCGAAATAGCCGGCGTAGATGTCGTTGGCGACGGTCGGGTCGGTGGTCCGCAGATCCTGCGGCGCGATGACCAGTTTGTCCGGCAGGGCGCCGCCCGGGCCGGGCAGCAGCAGGCGAAAGGGAGCCGTCGCGAGCCGCGACGCGCGGCGCGCGCTCTGGCGCGCCACGATCATCGCGACGCGCCAGCGATCTCCGATCGCCCCACTCGTCAATCCGCCCTCGCCATCCCGCGGCCCCGCCGGGCGCCGCTCGCATCGCCCCGGCCGACTGTGACCATGATATGGTTAACGGACGTTTACCGTATGCGGACGAGCCGCGCCGCGAAGAACCCGTCGATCCCGGCCAGCCGCGGATCCTCGTGGGGCAGCATGAAGGGCAAAGTCCGCAGGTCGCCCGCCTCTGTCACGGCCTCCGGTAGGCCGGGAACCTCGTCCGCCCGGATCGGCTCGCGCCGCACCCGGTCGTCGCGCGCCAGCAGGGCCTCGACCTGCGCTTCGCCCTCCTCGGGTTCCAGCGAGCAGGTGCAGTAGACGATCCGCCCGCCGGGCCGCACCAGATCCACCGCGCGGGCGAGCAGCCGCGACTGCAGTGCGGCGAGGCGTCCGACGTCCTCCTCCGACTTCGTCCACGCCACGTCGGGGTGGCGCCGCAGCGTCCCGGTCGCGGTGCAGGGGGCGTCGAGCAGCACGGCGTCGTAGTCGGCCGGCGGCAGCGCCGTGGCGTCGGCGACTGCCGTCTCGACGGGGAGTTTCAGCCGGGCGAGATTGGCGACGAGCCGGCGCAGGCGCGGCTCGGACCGGTCCACCGCCGTCACAAGGGCGCCGGCGGCGGCGAGCTGCGCCGTCTTGCCGCCGGGCGCCGCGCAGAGATCGGCCACCCGCTCGCCGGGACTGGCGGCGAGGATCAGCGCGGGCAAGGCCGCGGCGGCATCCTGGACCCACCATGCGCCGTCCTCGTAGCCGTCCAGCGCCGGCAGCGCCGTCCGCTCGCGCAGCCGCAGCGACCCGGTGGGAAGGAGCAGGGCATCGAGCCGCTGCGCCCACCCGTCGCGGTCCGATTTCACGGTGATGTCGACCGAGGCTTCGCGCATGTGCGCGGCCGCGATGCGGGCCGCCGTCGCCTCGCCATAGGCCGCCACCCAGCGCCGCCGCAGCCAGGTGGGGGTGTCGAGCGCCAGCGGATCCTGCGCGGCGAGGATCTCGTCCCGCTCGCGGCCGATCCGGCGCAGCAGGCCGTTGGCAAGCTTGGTGTAGCGGGAGCCGTGCCGGTCCTGCTGCAGAAGGCGCACGGCGATGTCGACCGCCGCGTGGTCGGGGACGTCCATGAAGAGAAGCTGAGCCGCCGCGGTGGCCAGCACCTGCGGCAGCGGGCCGCCCTGCTCCGGCAGGCCGGTCGTCAGCCGGTCGAGCAGCGCGCGGCGGATCGTGCCGAAGCGGCGCACCGCGACGGTGGCGATGGCGCGCACCAGCATCCGGTCGCGCTCCGGCAGGGCCTGCCCCTGCGGCGCGGCGAGCAGGCGGTCCAGCGTCTCGTCGAGGGCAAGCCCGTCCTCGGTGACGGCGGCGAACGCTTCGGCCGCGATGCGACGGGCCGGGAGTCCGGCGGAATCCCGCTCGGCCGGCGGCTTGACCGGGCGCGCCTTGATCAGTCGCGGCTTGTCCCGTCTGGTATGCTCTGACATGCGGATGAGGTTCTCCGGCCCTGCGTTCGACGCAAGAGGCATTGCCAACGCGCCGGTCCGCCCCTTTATGACGGGTTCGAGGGCCATCGACCAGCGGAGCCGCAGGATGACCGACACGCCCGGACCCGACGCGCCCGACACCGCCGAGGCCGCGCCGCCGCCCGCCAAGCCCCTGAGCGAGGCCGCGAGGCGTGCGCTGGCGGAAGCGCAGGCGCGCCGCGAGGCGATCGACGCGCGCGCGGCCGAACTGGCGAAAGCCCGCGAGCGCGACGGCCGCGGCGGGCTGGAGCCGGTCCGCTACGGCGACT
>JAIYAB010000402.1 GCA_027489275.1 Hyphomicrobiales bacterium | reverse complement strand
GCACCGCCGGGCGCGCCGCCTTCATCACCGGCCAGTCGCCGATCCGCACCGGCCTGACCAAGGTCGGCCTGCCCGGCACGCCCGAGGGCATGAAGCCGGAGGATCCGACGATCGCCGGCCTGCTGAAGCCTCTCGGCTACGTCACCGGCCAGTTCGGCAAGAACCATCTCGGCGATCGCGACGAGATGCTGCCGACGGCGCACGGCTTCGACGAGTTCTTCGGCAACCTCTACCACCTCAACGCCGAGGAAGAGCCCGAGAACCCGGACTATCCCAAGGATCCCGAGTTCAAGAAGCGCTTCGGCCCGCGCGGCGTGATCCACAGCTTCGCCGGCGGCAAGATCGAGGACACCGGCCCGCTCACGCGCAAGCGGATGGAGACGGTGGACGAGGAGGTCAACGTGAAGGCCCTGGCCTTCATGGAAAAGGCCGTGAAGGACGACAAGCCGTTCTTCCTGTGGTGGAATTCCACCCGGATGCACATCTTCACGCATCTGAAGGCGGAATCTCAGGGCAAGACCGGGCTCGGCGTCTACGCCGACGGCATGGTCGAGCACGACGGCCATGTCGGCCAGCTCCTCGCCAAGCTCAAGCAGCTCGGCGTCGAGGACAACACCATCATCATGTACTCGAGCGACAACGGCGCCGAGACGTTCACCTGGCCGGACGGCGGGACGACCATGTTCCGCGGCGAGAAGAACACCAACTGGGAAGGCGGCTACCGCGTCCCCACCATGATCAAGTGGCCGGGCGTCATCAAGCCGGGCACGGTCGTCAACGACGTCGCGGCCCACGAGGACATGTTCACGACGCTGCTGGCCGCGGCCGGCGCGCCGAACGTCAAGTCCGAGCTGCTGCAGGGCAAGAAGGTCGGCGACCGGACCTACAAGGTCCACCTCGACGGCTACAACCTGATGCCCGCCCTGAAGGGCGAAGGGGCATGGCCGCGCCAGGAGTTCATCTACTGGACGGACGACGGTTCGGTGGCCGCGCTGCGCCACGGGCCGTGGAAGGTGACGTTCCTGAAGCAGAACGCGGAGGGACTGAAGGTGTGGCAGACCCCCTTCGAAGTGCTGCGCGCGCCCTCGCTCACGAACCTGCGCATGGACCCGTTCGAGCGTGCCGAGCAGGAACACGCGATGGGCTACCAGCGCTGGTACATGGAGCGCATGTTCGCGATCGCCCCGGCCGGCGCCTTCGTGGCGCAGTGGCTGCAGAGCTTCCGCGAATTCCCGCCGCGCCAGAAGCCCGGCAGCTTCAACCTCGACCGCGTCATGGAAGCCGTGACGCGCAGCGGCAAGTAACCAGATCCCCCCGGCGCGCGGGTCGCGCCGGGGGGATCTCCACCGAACCGACGCGCGCCTCGCGCGCGAATCGAGCCCCCCTCGCCGCGCCTGCCTCCTTGTGTGGTCAGCCATCACGCTGCGGCGACAGCGACCCCGATGTCCCTTCTTCCAGACACGATCCCCGACGCGCATCGACGGCCGGCGGCGCACACGGCCGCTGCAGCATCGATGCAGTCCTGCGAGCGACGAAGCACACTTTATGGGCCTGAGCGTCGACTGTCGTGTTGACGCGGCGCGGCATTCCAAGTCACGATCCCATTATACGGACTTATATTCCGTAATAATGGAAGGGGAGGGTCGCGTGAACGTCATTCGTCGCTTGTTGCTGTCCGGCACGGTCGCCATGGTCGGTGTCGGAATGCTGGGTTCGGGGCCTGTGCTGGCGCAGGCCAAGGGCGGCGTGATCAATGTCGCGACGGTGGGCGAGCCTCCGACGCTCGATCCCATGGTGTCGACGGCCGACCTAGTAGGAATCATCACGCAGCACTTTTTCGAGACGCTGTTCACCTTCGACAAGAACTGGAAGGTGACGCCGCTGCTCGCCGAGGCGATGCCCGACATATCGGCGGACGGCAAGGTCTACACGATCAAGCTGCGTCAGGGCGTGACCTTCCACGACGGGTCGACGATGACGTCGGCGGACGTCGTGGCCTCGCTGAAGCGCTGGATGGAAGTGGCCTCCCGCGGCAAGCAGACGGCAGGCTTCGTGGAGAGTGTCGAGGCGGTGGACGGTTCCACCGTCAAGCTGACGCTGAAGAGCCCCTACGCGCCGCTCCTCGCGTTGCTCGCCTTCAACAACGCCGCCGCCGTGATCATGCCGGCCGGCAAGATGGAGAACCCGCTGAAGGAGCCCGTGGGGACGGGCCCCTACAAGCTCAAGGAGCGCAAGGCGGACCAGTACATCCAGCTCGTGCGCCATGACGGCTACAAGTCGCGGGCCGGCGAGCCGGACGGCTACGGCGGGGCGCGCAAGCAACTCCTCGACGAGATCCGCTTCGTACCCGTGCCGGACCCCAACACCCGCATCGAGGGCGCCATTTCCGGCCAGTACGATTACGTGGACGCACTACCGGTGGAGGCCTTCGATCGGCTGAAGGGCAAGTCGACGACACAGCCCATCCTGCTGAAGCCGTTCGGCTGGCCGGTCTTCGTGATGAACACGAAGCAGGGCGTCATGTCGAACCTCGACGCGCGCCTCGCGGTGCGCACCGCGCTCAGCGAAGAGGACATGCTCACCGCCGCGTTCGGCAGCAAGGACTTCTTCGCCCTCAACGCCGCGATGTTCCCTTCGAGCTACATCTGGCACACCACGGCCGGCACCGAGAACGCCTACAATCTCGCCGCGCCCGACAAGGCGAAGGAGCTGCTGAAGAAGGCGAGCTACGACGGGAAGCCGCTGCGCATCCTCACCAGCCGCCAGTACGAGTTCCACTACAAGATGGCGCAGGTGGCCGCCGAGTACCTGAAGCAGGGCGGCTTCGCCGTCGAGCTGATGGTGGTCGACTGGGCGACCCTGACGCAACGGCGCACCGATCCCGCGTTGTGGGACATCTACATCACCCACAGCCCGTTCCTGCCCGAGCCCGCGCTCACCGGCATCCTGTCGGAGGCCTCCCCCGGCTGGTGGACGACACCCCTGCGCAAGAAGGTCGTCGACGCCTTCAATTCGGAGCCCGATCCCGCCAAGCGGCCTGCCCTGTGGGCCGAGGTGCAGAAGGCGATCTATGCCGAAGTGCCGGCCATCAAGATCGGCGACTTCAATGCCCTTTCGGCCCAGGCGCCGAAGGTGAAGGGCGTCGACCCGGCCCCGTGGCCCTATTTCTGGAACGCGTCGGTCCAGTGATGGCAGGGGGGCGGACGCGCGCCGCGCCGCCCGCCCCCTCCACCCCGCCCGCATCGGCCTGCGGTTCCCTCTCGTCATGATCCGCTACATCTTTCAGCGCTTCGTCGGCATGATCGTCGTCATGGCCGTCGTGGTCACTGTGGTGTTCGTGATCGTGCGGGTGGCGCCCGGCGATCCGGCATCCGTGATGCTCGGGCCGGACGCGACCGCGCAGGACGTCGCGGCGCTCCGCACACGGCTCGGCCTCGACCGGCCGCTGCCGGTCCAGTACGCGCTCTTCGTGGGCCAGCTGCTGCGCGGCGACCTCGGTCACTCCATCTTCCTGAATATGCCGGTGCTGTCGGCGCTGGCCGACCGGGCTGAGCCGACCTTCTTCCTGACCCTGTTCTCGATCGCCATCGCCTCGGCCATCGCCATTCCCGTAGGCATCCTGTCTGCGTACAAGCGCGGCTCGGCGTTCGACCAGGCGACGACGACCGTGGCGATGCTGGCGGCGTCCATTCCCAGCTTCTGGCTGGGGCTGCTTCTGATCCAGACCTTCGCCGTCCGGTTCGGCGTCTTTCCGGTTTCTGGCTATGGAGGACCCGGGGCGAGCCTGGGGACCCGGCTCTACCACCTCGTCCTGCCGGCGGTCGCGCTGGGCATCGTGTCGTCCGCGCTGATCCTGCGTTTCACGCGCGCCAGCATGCTGGACGTCCTGAATGACGACTACATCCGCACGGCACGATCCAAGGGCATGGGCGAGTTCCGCGTGGTGATGAAGCATGCCTTCAAGAACGCGCTCATTCCCATCCTCACGGTCCTCGGCCTCACCGCCGCCCTGCTCGTCTCGGGCGCCGTCGTGACGGAGACCGTGTTCGGCCTGCCCGGCGTCGGCAGCCTCGTGGTGTCGGCGGTGCTGCGGCGAGACTATCCGGTCATCCAGGGGGCGCTGCTGGTGGTGGCCGCGCTCTACGTCATCATCAATTTCCTGATCGACATGCTCTACCTCGTCGTCGATCCCAGGGTCCGGTACTGATGGCCGCCGTCGCCGCCCCGGTCGAGCGCACCGGCCTGCTACGCCAGATGACGCGCCGGCGCACGGTCATGGCGGGTCTCGTGATCCTTGCCGTCGTGGCGCTGCTGGCGCTCCTCGCGCCGCTGATCGCTCCCTATGCCCCCAACCGCCTCTCCATCGCCAACCGGCTGAAGCCGCCGGGGGCCACGTTCTGGTTCGGCACCGACGAGTTCGGCCGCGACGTCTTCACCCGCACGCTCTATGCCGGGCGCCAGTCGCTGCTGGTCGGCGCGTCGGTCGTGGTGCTGGCCGGGCTCGTCGGCGTGACGCTCGGCCTCGTGGCGGGCTTCTTCCGCAAGCTCGACACCCCCATCGCGCGCGTCATCGACGCGATGATGGCGTTTCCCGACATCCTGCTCGCCATCGCGCTCGTGGCGGCGCTGGGGCCGTCGCTGGCCACGGTCATCGTTGCGCTCGGCATCGTCTACGCTCCCCGGCTCGCGCGCGTGGTCCGCGCGTCCACGCTCGTCATCCGCGAATTGCCCTACGTGGAGGCGGCCCGCGCGATGGGGGTGCCGACCTGGGGCATCATGACGCGCCGCGAGCTGCGCAACCTCGTTGCGCCGAT
>JAIYAB010000173.1 GCA_027489275.1 Hyphomicrobiales bacterium | reverse complement strand
TGTCGTCGTCGATGTCGTTGGTCATCGCGTCGATGAAGTGGATGTCGGGGAACCCCGCCTGCTTCAGCGCGCCGGTGAGATAGGCCACCCAGGCCGGCGGCCAGTTGCCGGCGATCTCCGCCCCGCCCGAGTGGTAGTTGGGGTGGATGAAGAGGATCCGCATCGGGGCCACCATTCGTGGGAGAAGTGTCCACGAAGTTGGACGCCGATGCTGTCAAGTCGCATTGACACAGGTCAATCGGGCGAGCGTGATGTCGGCCCCGCTGGCGGCCGCTACTGGACCGTCCAGTCCGCGAAGTCCTCTTCACGCCCGATCAGCGCCAATCCCGCGGCGATCGACTCGAACTGATCGCCGGAGACGAGACGGTCCTCGCCGAAGCGGTCGGCGAAGAGGCGGCGGATGGCGGGGATCAGCGATGTTCCACCGGTGAGGAATACCTTGTCGATACGCCCCGCCGACACCGCCGCGCGCGCCAGCGCGGCGTCCAGCGTCTCGCGTATGCGCGCGACGTCGTCGGCGATCCAGCTCTCGAAGTCGGCGCGGGTGATGTGGGCACGGATGTCGACGCCGCCGTCGGCGAAGACGAAATCGGTGGCCTCGTGGGTCGAGAGGTCGCGCTTGGCGGTCGAGACGGCGCGGTAGAGCGCGAAGCCGAGGTCGTATTCCACGATCTCGATGAACCGCTCCAGCGCCTCGCGGGCGACCGCGCTGCGGGCGAGCGAGCGAAGCTCCTTCAGGTCGCCGTTCGCCTTCATCATCGAGAGCTGGTTCCAGCGCGCGAAGTTGGCGTAGAAATGCCCGGGGATCGTCAGCGACTTGCCGAAGGACAGGTAGTCCGTGCCCTTGCCGAGCCGCGGCGAGACGATGCGGTCGATGAACCGGTAGTCGAACGTGTCGCCGGCGATGCCGATGCCGGCATGGCCGAGCGGCCTCGCGAGGCGCCGGTTTCCCTGCTTCTCGAAACGCAGCACGGAAAAGTCCGTCGTCCCGCCGCCGAAATCGGCGACCAGCACGGTGGCGTCGGCCGTCAGCGCGCGTGCATAGTAGAAGGCCGCGCCGACCGGCTCGTAGACGAAGCCGGGCTCGGCGACGCCGAGACGCGCCGCCGCATCGCGGTAGCGCGTCATGGCCAGCGCCTCGTCGGGGTTGCCTCCGGCGAACCGCACCGGCCGGCCCATCACGACCCGCCCGGCGCCGAGATCGAGCCCGGCGTGGCGACGCACCGTGGCGAGGAACGTCGCCATCAGCGCCTCGTAGGTCATCCGCTCGCCGAAGACGATGGTGTCGCGGAAGCTCGCGCTCGCCGCGAAGGTCTTGAAGGACTGGATGAAGCGCAGGTTGGTGATCGCAGTCAGGAAGGCGTCGACCGCCCAAGGCCCGCCGTCATGCCGCTTCGTGTTCACGCCGTCGACGCGCTCGTGCCACCAGCACAGCGCCGACATGAAGGTCGTCAGCTCCTCGCCCTTGTGGGCAAACCGCACCACGCGGGGCGGCCCCTCGCGGCCGGCGACGGCGACGACGGTGTTGCTCGTCCCGAAGTCGATGCCGACCGAGACGCTGGAGGGGGATGACATCGCCAGGCTCCGCGGGAAGGAGCGGGCTTCTACCGGAGAGGGGGCGCCGCGACAAGCCGGCCGCGACGGCGGGCAGCGTCACGGATCCAGCAAAGGCCCTCCGCCCTTCGGGCACCTACTCACCGTTGCGCGGGGAGAAGGTGCCCGCAGGCCGGACAAGGGGCGGGTCGGTCAGCCGACTTTCAGGAGCTCGACGTCGAAGATCAGCGTCGCGTTCGGCGGGATGACGCCGCCGGCGCCGCGGGCGCCGTAGCCGAGCTCCGGCGGGATGACGAGCTGGCGGCGGCCGCCGACCTTCATCGTCATGACGCCCTCGTCCCAGCCCTTGATCACCTGACCGCGGCCGATGGTGAAGGTGAAGGGCTCGTTGCGGTCGCGCGAGCTGTCGAACTTCTTCCCGTCGGGCAGCGTACCCGTGTAGTGCACGGTGACGCGCTGGCCGGGCTGCGGCGAGGCGCCGGTGCCGACGGCGAGGTCCGTGTAGGTCAGTCCGGACGGAGTGGTCATCTTCTGCTGTGCCCCTGCTGGTGCGGGAAGGAGGGTCAGCGCCGGCAGGCCGAGGAGGGCCAGGGTCCGGCGGCGGGTCAACGTCGTCATCGGGGTGTCTCTCCGGATCGATGCGAGGGCGCCCCTCTAGCACGGCCCGTCGCCGCCGTCGCGGCCGCGACGCGACCGCGATGCGTGCAAATCCTGCCCAGAGCTTGGCCAGATGGCGTCCCGGCGGGCAACTGGCGGGACAATGGTCCCACCGCTCGCGACACCGTGAACCGGCAGCGGAGCAACATCGGTCACCAAAACGGTTGAAACGGGCATTATGAAACGGAAGTAACTGTCAAGTGCGCGATGGGAGCGCTATAACTCGTCGGACCAGCCCCCGGGGCCCCCCCGCGGAGACTGCGATCCTGTTTCCCGGGCCCACGGAGTACGCCGATGCCCTCGAAGGCGTCCATTGTCACGCTTGCTGTCGCCGCCGCGATCGGCGCTTTTTACGGCGCTCCGGTGATATGGCCGGACCTCAAGCCGAAGCGTGACGCGCTCGTCCAGCAGGCCGTGAGCTACGTGCCGCCGCAGATCGCCGCCGTCATCCCCGGGCTGGCGCCGCCCGCGCAGCCCGCGGGCGCCATGTCGCCGCCGGGCGCCGCCGGCCAGCAGGCGGGCGCGCCGCGCGGACCCGGCGGCCCGGGCGGACCCGGCGCCGCCC
>JAIYAB010000167.1 GCA_027489275.1 Hyphomicrobiales bacterium | reverse complement strand
GACCATTCCGGCTCGGCGTAGTCCTTGCCGTGGGTGATGCCGAGCAGGTAGCCCGTGCCGGCGATGACGATGAAGAAGTTGTAGCCGAGGATGACGAACCAGGGGGCGATGGTGCCCGCGAGCCGCGCGTGGCAGGTGCGCTGGACGACGTAGAACGACGTGGCCAGCAGCACGTTTCCGCCGAAGGCGAAGATCACCGCCGAGGTGTGCAGCGGACGCAGGCGCCCGAAGTTGATGTACTGGAAGTCGAAGTTCATCACCGGGTAGGCGAGCTGCAGGGCGGCAATGAGGCCGACCGTGAAGCCTGCGATGCCCCAGACCATGGCGGCGACCGTCGCGAACTTGACGGGGCCCATGTTGTAGTTCGGGCGGCCGTTGATCTCCTGCGGCGCCGGCTCGGCGGGGCGGGAGTTGTAGCGGCTGAACACCCCGAACACCGCGGCCACGCCGGCGGCTGCGAAGAGGTAGGCGTGGAAGGCGTAGGCCGGCGTATAGGCCTTCGCCGCGATGATGATGCTGAGGACGGCGAGCGCGGCGAAAGCGATCACAGACCCGCCCTCCCCGATCGTCATCGACTTTCGTACGGCCGCAATCTGCGCCATGACTTCCCCCTTCGGACCCAAAAGCCCGTCTTGCCCCACCCCATTGGCGTACCAGCGCATGCCTCGGCCGCGCAGATGGGACGATTACGGAGACAGCTTTGACGCGTGCGCAGCCGGACGGTCCTTGAGGGAAATCAACGCCCGTGCAGGGAACGTCCAAAACCGCCGCCTATGCGACGAATTGTCCAGTGCGGGACGGCGACCGGCTTCAGAAGCACGCGCCCACCGCCACGCGATACGGCTGCAGCGTTTCGGGCTAGAACGTCGCCGACGCCGGCGCGTTCGCCGCGGGCACCACGAGTCTCGAAGGCGATGAGCGGCGGATCGAACCAGGGCTATCTCGGCGGCGCGCTGCTGGCGCTCGCCGCGGGCACGATGTGGAGCTTCGGCGGGATTACCGTCCGCTACGCGCCCGACAGCGATTCATGGCAGTACCTGATCTGGCGTTCGGTCGGGCTGCTGGTGGCGGTCGAGGGATGGAGTCTTGCCAGGGGCCGGGGCCTGCTCCTGCTACGCTTCGCGCGCAGCATGGCCGACCGCCAGTGGATCGACCTCGTCGCGGCGTTGGCACTGACGCTGGCGGCGGGAGCTTTCGTTTATGCCCTGAAGGCCACGACGATCGCCAATGCGATCTTCTTCGCGTCCGTCACGCCGCTGATCAGCATGGTGCTGGCGCGCACCATCCTCGGCGAGGCACTGACCTGGTCCGCGGTCATCGCCATCGGCCTCGGCCTCGCCGGCCTTGCAGTCATGGTCGGCGGCGACTTCGGGCGCGGCAATCTGGGCGGCGACCTCGTCGCGCTGCTCTCCTCGCTCGGCTTTGCGATCTATTCCATCTGCGTGCGCCTCGCGCCGAAGCGGGACTTCTCGCCTGCCCTGCCCGCCTATGCTCTCCTGTCGCTGCTGCTTTGCGCCGGCGTGTCGCTGGTCAACGGGCGGCCGCTGGCGCCGCCGCCGCAGGACATCGCGATGGCGCTGCTGCACGGGGCCGTGTTCATCGGCATCGGTATCCCGCTGTTCAACCTTGCCGCCCCTCGTGTCCCCGCCGTGGGACTGGTGGTGCTCGCGCAGACGGAGACGATCCTCTCGCCGATCTGGGGATGGCTGATCATCGGCGAGGTTCCGGCGCTGACGACGCTGGCGGGCGGAGCGCTCATCCTGTCGGGGGTCGTCCTGACCGCGGTGGCCGGCGCGAGGCGCGCGGCGCAGGATCGGCGCCCGGGAATCGACTAGATCATGATGAATCCGCAACGGGGCGCCGCCCGCCCCGTTGCGCGAGGAGCATGGGAGCCCGCATGGAGTGGTCGTCGCAACAGGAAGAAGCTCTGCGCGAGGTCGCCGCGTGGCTGCGCCGTGGCTCGCCGCAGGTCTTCCGCCTGTTCGGCTTCGCGGGAACAGGAAAGACGACACTGGCCCGCCACTTCGCCGAGGGCATCGACGGCGAGGTCGCATTCGGCGCCTTCACCGGCAAGGCCGCCCACGTGCTGAGGGCGAAGGGCTGCGAGGGCGCCGCGACGATCCACAGCCTGATCTACCGGCCTGCGGCCGTCGAAAGCGAGGAGCCCTCCTTCGTCCTCAACCGCGAGAGCGCGGCGGCGAAGGCCGACCTCATCGTCATCGACGAATGCTCGATGGTGGACGAGGATCTTGGCCGTGACCTGCTCTCCTTCGGCACGCCCGTGCTCGTGCTCGGGGACCCGGCCCAGCTTCCCCCGGTGAAGGGCGGCGGATTTTTCACCGATGCCGAGCCCGACATCATGCTCACGGAGGTGCACCGCCAGGCGCGCGACAATCCCATCATCCGCATGAGCATGACCGTGCGCGAGGGGGGCCGGCTGGAGCACGGCGCGCATGGCGAGAGCCGCGTGATAGCCCGCAGCGAGATCGACGCCTCCGCCGTGCTGCGCACCGACCAGGTGCTCGTCGGCACCAACAAGACCCGCCGCCTCTACAACCGCCGCATCCGGGAGCTGATGGGGTTCCGCGATCCGATGCCCGCCGCCGGCGAGAAGCTCGTATGCCTGCGCAACGACCGCAAGAAAGGCCTCCTCAACGGCGGCCTGTGGACCGTCAAGGAGCTGAGGGAGCCGCAGAAGGGCCAGGTCCGAATGACCGTCGTCCCGGACGAGGACGCGGGGCGGCGCAAGGGCGTGAAGGTGAAGGTGCTGCGCGAGTTCTTCGAGGGCGGCGACGAGGACATCCCGTGGCTCATCCGCAGGGACACGGACGAGTTCACCTATGGCTACGCTCTCACCGTGCACAAGGCGCAGGGTTCCCAGTGGGACGATGTCGTCCTGTTCGACGAGAGCTGGGCCTTCCGCGAGCACCGCGACCGCTGGCTCTACACGGCGCTGACGCGAGCGGCCGAGCGGATCACCGTGGTGGTGTGAGCCGACGGAAGGGACCGCGGACTACACGACCTGGTTGCGCAACTCGGCTTGGCCCCGCCACAGCCGGTCGAGGTTCTCCAGCAGGATGTCGACGACGTTGTCCTCGTAGCGGCGTGTCTCGCCGGCGGTGTGCGGCGTGACCAGAACGTCGGGGCGGGTCCAGAAGGGAGACTCCGCCGGCAGTGGCTCCTCCCGGAACACGTCGAGGCCAGCGCCCGACACACGGCCGGAGGCCAGCGCCGCCAGCAGCGCGGCGTCGTCCACGACCTTGCCGCGCGCGGCGTTGACAAGCAGCGCGCCGGGCTTGAGCGCGGCGAAGGCGGCCGCGTCCATCAGGTTCTCGGTCTCGGCCGTCAGGGGGCAAGTCAGCGCCACGACGTCCGAGACGGCGAGCGCCTCGTGCAGGCGGGCCGTCGGCCACACCTCGTCCGCCGCGCCGGGCGCCGCCGCCGCGTCGCGGCGCAGGCCGATCACCCGCATGTCGAACGCCCTGGCCAGGCGACCAAGCCGCTGGCCGATGCGGCCGAACCCAACGACGGCGAGAGTCTTGCCGCCGAGTTCGTCCTCGCGGATCGTCCGGTCACCGATCATCGGCCGCCAGAAGCCCCGATTCTGGTTGTCGCGAGCGTGGTGGAGCTGGCGGGAGAGAGCGAGGATGAGCGCCATCGCGTGCTCGGCGACGGCCTTCTCGTTGACCCCCTGGGCGCTGGCCAGACGCACGCCACGTTCGCGGAAGAGAGCCTTGTCGTACTGGTCGGTGCCGGCGCTGACGGATTGAACGAACCGCAGGCGCGGCGCAGCGTCGAGGAGCTGGTTGCGCCAAAGCCCCGACACCACAAGCACGTCGACGTCCGGCGCCATGGCGAGCAGCCCGTCGGCGTCGGTGGCCGAGCGATGCGCCATGCCCGTTTTGCGGGCGGCGAACGCATCGGCGAGCCGGTAGGCCGCATGGGCGAAACCGACGGCGATCTCCGCGCGAGGGGGAAGCTGGATCTGGGGCAATGCATCGTCTCCGCGCGGGCCAAGCCTGCGCAACCACTAGCGCATTGCCCGGCGGGGCGGAACCACCCGGCAAGTCGGTGGCGCCGGCTCGACGCCGGCGCCGCCAGCCTCTCAGGCGAGAAGCAACGCCAGCGCGCCGATCGATGCGATGGTGCCGAGCGAGAAGGCCATCACCGGGTCGAAGCGCGACATCGGGTCGGCGATCCTGCGAACGTTCTTGGCGACCTTGCCGGACGCCATGCTCCAGCCATTCATGCACGAGCACATCAGGCGATGCGCGTCGTCCTCGGAGATCTTGAAGAACGCCATGCCGTCGCCGAGACGGTCGCCCGCGAGGCCTTCGGCGCGCAGCACGGGATCTTCGAAGGCCACCGTGAGCGGGCTGTCCGGAGCCCGCATCGCGGGGCGGTCGGCCGGCGTCTTGAGCTCGATTTCGCCGAGGGAGCGCAGGCGCCGCTCGGGATCGCGCTCGAGGAGTTCGGCCCAGCGAAGCAGACGGTCCTTGCGGCTCATCGGCTGCTTCTCGGACACGCACACGTCGGCGACGTCGCGCAATTCCTCGACTTTCTTGTATTCCATCGAACTTCTCCCGGGTTTGCGGAGCGTCTCGCGGCCTCTTTCTCGCCGCACCTCCGCGGAGGAATGCCCCCTCCGGGCCGTCGCGCCTCACGGGCCAAACGGTCCGACCTCCCCCGGAAACGCGCGACGGCGCATCCCGTTCGCTCGATATGAAGATGAAGAGGAGGAAAGATCGGCCGAGCCCGTGCTGAATGACAAGCCGACTCTCACCCACCGTCGCGCCTGGGCTTGCGCCCGGGCCGGCATCGTTGTCGCGGAAACGGGCTCTAGCCGTTCATTCGCTGCGGCGTCGCGCGGTGTTCCTTCAGCACGTCGCCTGCGGAGTCGATTTCCTTCAGCAGCACGTCGTAGCCCCACAGGTCGGCGAGGTGCTGCAGCACGCGGGACGCGTCCTCGGCGTCGAGCAGCATCCGGTTGGCGACGGCGTGATGCACGACCAGCCGGCGGTCTCCCGCCAGATCGACGTCGACGACCTGGATGTCGGGGTCGGTCCACGCGACGTCGTATTGCCGGGCCAGCGTGCTCCGGATACGGCGGTAGCCGCGCTCGTCGTGGATCGCCTCCACCCGCAGCTCGGGCTCCTCGCTGTCGTCGAGGATGTGGAACAGGCGCCATGAGCGGATCAGGCGGGGGCTGAGGAACTGGAGCACGAAGCTTTCGTCCCGGTAGTTCTCCCACACGTCGCGCAGCACCGCCTCGGGATCGCCGCGTCCGGCAATGTCGGGGAACCAGGCGCGATCTTCCGCCGTGGGGTCCTTCACCAGCCGCTCGATGTCGCTCATCATGGCGAAGCCGAGCGCATAGGGGTTGATGCCGTTCCACCGGCGGTCGTTGAAGTTGGGCTGGAACGTCACGTTGGTGTGCGAGTGCAGGAACTGCATGTAGTGGCCGTCATCGATGCGACCCTGCTCGTGCAGCCGGTTCATGATGCGGTAGTGCACCCAGGTGGCGCAGCCCTCGTTCATCAGCTTGGTCTGGCGCTGCGGGTAGAAGTACTGGGCGACGAGGCGGACGATGCGCAGCACCTCGCGCTGCCACGGCTTCAGGCGCGGCGCGGTCTTCTCGAGGAAGTAGAGGATGCTCTCCTGCGGCAGCTGGAGGAGCTGGCGCCGGAGATCCTCGCGCGTCGGCTCGGCCAGTTCGCGCCCGCGCGCCGGCAGGGTGCGCCACAGGTCGTTGTACATCCGCTCCTCGTGCTGGCGCCTCTCGCGCTCCCGCGCCTCCTCGGTCCGCAGGTCCGGCTTGGCCCGGCGCGGATAGCGATGCACGGCGTGGCTCATCAACGCGTGCGCGGCGTCGAGCAGCCGCTCCACCTCGTGGTGGCCGTAGCGTTCCTCGCAATCGGAGATGTAGCCCTTGGCGAAGTCGAGATAGTCGAGGATGCCGTCGGCGTCGGTCCACTGCTTGAAGAGATAGTTGTTCTTGAAGAAGTGGTTGTGGCCATAGGACGCATGCGCGATCACCAGCGCCTGCATCGTCGCCGTGTTTTCCTCCATGATATAGGTGATGCACGGGTTCGAGTTGATGACGATCTCGTAGGCGAGATCGCCGT
>JAIYAB010000325.1 GCA_027489275.1 Hyphomicrobiales bacterium | reverse complement strand
TCTTCCAGGACCCCTTCGGCTCGCTCTCGCCGCGCATGACGGTGGGCGAGATCGTCACCGAGGGCCTGCTCGTGCACGAGCCGGCGATCACCCGCGCCGAGCGCGACCGGCGCGCCGCTCAGGCGCTCGAGGAGGTGAGCCTCGACCCCGGCTCGCGCAACCGCTTCCCGCACGAGTTCTCCGGCGGCCAGCGCCAGCGCATCGCCATCGCCCGGGCCATGATCCTGAAGCCCAGGCTCGTCGTGCTCGACGAGCCGACCTCCGCGCTCGACCGCTCGGTCCAGACGGAGATCGTCGAGCTGCTGCGCGGGCTGCAGGAGCGCCACGGGCTCTCTTACCTCTTCATCAGCCACGATCTTGCGGTGGTGCGCGCCATCTCCGACGAAATCCTCGTGATGAAGGCGGGAAAGGTGGTGGAGCGCGGCACCGTGGACCGGATCTTCGCCGATCCGCAGGAAACTTACACGCGCGACCTCATGACGGCGGCTTTCCTGACGGACGACCGTGCTTCGCGTGTGGACGAGAATACAGCTTCGGGTTGAGACATTCAGAATTAAGGGTAGTGTCCCGGAAGGCATGAGCCATCACGGGAGGCATCAATGGGTCTGTTCAAGTTCATCAAGGACGCGGGAGCGAAGCTGTTCGGCGGCTCGGCCAAGGCGGACGAAATCTCGACCGCCGTGAAGACCACCGGTCTCGATCCCAGCACCGTCAGCTTCGACCGGACCGGGGACACCGTGAAGCTCAAGGGCGAGGTGATGACCCAGGAGGAAGCCGAGCGCATGATCCTGGCGATCGGCAACACCGTCGGCGTCGCCGAGGTGGACACGTCCGAGCTGTTGATCAAGAAGGCCGAGCCCGCGACGGAGTTCTATACGGTCGCGAAGGGCGACACGCTGTGGGCCATCGCCGAGAAGTTCTACGGCAAGGGCCAGGGCGCCAAGTACACCGAGATCGTCAAGGCGAACTCCCCGCCGGTCAAGAACCCCGACCTGATCCAGCCGGGCTGGGTGCTGCGCATTCCCCCCAAGGGCTGAGCCGGATCGTACGCAGCGAGCCCGCTCACACGCGATAGCGCCGGATGACATCCTCATCCGGCGTAAAACCGATGCCGGGACCGTCCGGAATGCGGATCAAGCCGCCGGCCGGCCGCGGAGCGTCGAGCCCGCACCAGGCCTCCTGCGCCACATAGAGATACTCGAACACGTCGAACGCCGGCAGGGCGGCGGCGAGCTGCAGGCTCGCCCAGTAGCCCGGCCCGAAATAGGGCGAATGCGGCCCGAGCCGACGCCCGGCCGTCTGCGCCAGCGCCGCCACCGCCATGAACTCCGTCACCCCGCCAACCTTCGTGACGCTTGGCTGCACCACGTCGAGCGCGGGGACGAGCCTCGCAAACTCCGCGGCGGTGCAGGCGTTCTCGCCCGCCGCGATGGCGATCCCTTGTCCCGACAGCGCGCGCCAGGGCGCCGGGTCCTCCGGCGGAAAGGTCGGCTCCTCCAGCCAGTCGACCCCGTTGTCGCGCAGCACCGGCAGCATCGCCTTCGCCTCGTCCAGCGACCACTGGCAGTTGACGTCCACCGTGAGCTGCACCGCCTCGCCGCCGCCGCTGCGGCCCGCTGCGATGGTGTCGGCCGCGATCTCGTGCAGCTTGATCGAGCCGTAGCCCTCCGACCGCGCCTTCGTCGCGAAATGCGTCACCCGCTCGACATCGCCATAGCGCACGAGGCTCGCATAGGCTGGCACGACCTCGCGGCTGCGGCCGCCGAGGAGCGTTGCCAGCGAGACGCCGGCGCGTTTGGCCGCGATGTCCCACAGGGCGATGTCGAGCCCCGAGATGGCGAAGATCGTGATCCCGTAGCGGCCGAAGAGGGCGAGGGCGCGCTGCAGGCGCGCGTTGACCGCGGCCGGATCATTTGAATCCTGCCCCAGCGCCGCCGGCGTCACGAGGTCGCGGATCGCCATGGCGGTGGCGTGCTGGCACATGTACCCGAAGGCCTCGCCCCACCCGACGAGCCCGGAGGCGGTCTCGACCCGCACGAGCACGATGTCGAGGTTGCTCCAGCGCGTCGGGGTGATGCCCTGGCCTCGTCCGCCATCGTCGAATGGAATGCGCAGGACAATCGGTTCGATCGCTGTGATGGGGTCTGCCACGGCGCGTCCTCCGGAGTGCCGAACGTCCCGGCGCGTTCTGCTCCTTGACCCGATAGCGCGGATCGTGGCGTCACTGAAGCGCCGCGGCACATGGTCCGGCCCGGAGAGGTGCATGGCACAGGACGACGCGGCCGGAATCGTGCTGATCGGAGGCGGCCACGCCCATGTGCTGGCGCTGGTTGACCTCGCGGCGGCCGGGCTCGGCCCGTCGGTGACCCTCGTCTCGCCGCAGCGGCTCACGCCGTATTCCGGCATGCTGCCGGGGCACATCGCCGGCCTCTACCGCTACGACGAGATCCATATCGACCTCGACGCCCTGTGCCGCCGCGTCGGCGCCACGCGGCGCGAGGCTGCGGCCGTGGGGCTCGACCGCTCGGGCCGTGCCGTCCTGCTCGCGGATGGCGGGCGCGTGCCCTATGCCGTGGCCTCCATCGACGTCGGGATCGAGCCGGACCTGAGCGCCATCGCCGGCGCGGCCGAGCACGCTGTCCCCGTCAAGCCCATCGCCGGGCTCCTCCCGCGGTTGGATGCACTGCGTGCCACCATCCTCGATGGCGCCGGCGAGACCCGGATCGTCGTCGTCGGCGGCGGGGCGGCCGGCGTGGAACTCGCGCTGGCCTTGCAGGCGCGGCTGAAGGCCGATCTGAAGGCGAAGGGCGGGGCAGGGCGGAGCGTCCGCACGCGCCTCGTCGCCTCGTCGGGGCTCGTGCCGACCCTCGCTCCGCGGGCGCGGCGGCTGGCGGCGGATGCGCTGGCGCACGCCGGTGTCGAGGTTCTGGACGGCCGTCGCGTCGTTGCAATCGCCGCCGATCATGTCGAACTCGAAGACGGTACGCGGCTGCCTGCCGATTTCGCCGTCGTCTCGACGACGGCCCGGGCTCCCGCCTGGCTGGCGACGCTGGGCCTTCCTGTCCGGCCCGACGGCGCTCTCGTCGTAGGGCCGACGCTTCAGTGCGAAGTCGACCCCCTCGTGTTCGCGGCTGGCGATTGCGCCTACATGGTGCATGCGCCGCGCGAGAAGGCGGGCGTCTACGCTGTGCGACAGGGGCCTGTCCTCGCCGCCAACCTCGCCGCTGTCCTTCGGGGGGAAAGACCTCGCCCCTTCATGCCGCAGGAGAACTTCCTCGTGCTGCTGTCGACGGCGGACGGAAGCGCGATCGCGTCTCGCAGGCCTTTCGCCTATGCTGGCCGGCCCGCCTGGTGGCTCAAGGACTGGATCGACCGCCGGTTCATGGCGCGGTTTCGCGACTGACCGCTCAGCGCCCGAAATTGATGGGGATGTTCTCCCGGCAGATCCCGCCGACAAGGCAATTGCGATTGTCGCGCGTCGCGATGAAGGCGTTCTGAGAGATCTGCGTCGGCATGCAGTAGCGCCGGTCCGCGACGTAGCGGTCAAACACGTTCGGGCCGGTCCCGATCACGACGGCTCCCTGCTGGCGCACCAGCGCCTGCGCGGCGCTGCACGTCATGGTGAGGGAGTCGGGTCGGCTCTGGGCCAGCGCCGACGCTCCCGACGCCAGTACGACGGTCATCAGCCCCAGTACGATCGTCGCGCGCATGCGTCCACTCCTCGGAATCGGGACCTGCTGCAGGGTGGACCGTCGCGAGGGGATGAAGCAACTCAAGCTTGCGTCACCGATCATGCCTGCGGCGTCCGTCGCCCTCTCAGCGTGCCGCATCGGCCAGAAGCTGTGGAGGCGAGGCCGCCTGCGCGCGGCGCAATCCGCTCACGACCGTTTCCCAGTGCGCGAGGCGCTCCGGCCCTGCCGGATGCGTGCGCAGGAAGTTCGGCGTGCGGTCGCCCTTCGCCATCGAACCCATGGTCACGATCATGCCGCGCGCGGCATCGAGGTCGTAGCCCGACGCGTGCAGGATCGCGGCGGCCAGCGCGTCGGCCTCCTTTTCGTTCTCGATGCTGAAGGCAAGCACGCCCGCCTGAGCGCCCGCTCCGGCGGCGGCGCTGCGCAGGCTGTCGACGAGGGCGGCCGGCAGCGGCAGGCCGAGCTCCTGCGCGATCCACACCGCGCCCACCGAGACGAGGATGTCCGCGACGAACGCGCCGATCCCGGCGTTGCGGTTCGTCTCCGCGACGTGATCGAGGATGTGGTGGGCCTTCTCGTGCGCCAGCACCATCGCGATCTCCTCCTCGCTGCGAGCGAGAGCGAAGATGCCGCCGAACATGACGATCCGGTCGCGGCCGGAGGCGAAGGCGTTGAAGGTGGCCGCCGGCTCGTAGGCGACCGACCACGCGCAACGATCGCCGCCGCGGGCGCGGCACTCCTTCACGGCGGCCGGCCGGATCCGCTGGTCGATGCGGCGCAGCACGGCCTGCGCCTCGTCGGACGGCATCAACCGGGGCTGGCGCGGCGGCGTCCGGGCGATCTCAGCCTGCGCCGCCGCGATCGCCTCGGCGGACGGCCGCACGGGCTCCTCGCCGCAGCCGCCAAGGGCGAGGACGAGACTCAAGGCGAAAGCGGAGGCGAGGCGGGGGAGCGTCATCCTCCACAGATAAGGTGCCGACCGGAAATGCTAAGGGGCAGCCGGCGCGCGATCGCGACCAGCGTCAGCGCCGCGACAGATCGTTCACCGTGCGCAGCAGCGCCTCGATCCGCGCGCGGAGCGCCGCGTTTTCCTCCCGCAGCGCATCGGCTTCGTCCCGCGCCGCGTCGAGGGCGGCGGCATCCGGCGCTTCGAGCATCGATTTCGAGGACTGACCGACCAGCGGACCGAGCAGATGCGCCCATCGCCGCGACAACCCGCGGTCGTCGAGGTGCGTCAGGTGCGCTGCAAGGCGCCTGACCCTGTCGCGATGGTGCTGCCCACCCATGCCGGGAGCTTAGCGCAAGGCACCGAATGCGTCATCCGGTTGATGTCGGAAGGGGGGCAGGTGGAACCCCCCGTTGCCGGGCTGGTGAGCGGGGCGGGGATCGAACCCGCGACCAGCTGATTAAAAGTCAGCTGCTCTACCACTGAGCTACCCGCCCGGCCGTCGGCCGCAGCCTGCCTAACCGCGGCGGCGCGCGGGGTCAATAGAAGGGGGCGGGGCGGCGGTCATTCGGCCGCCAGCGCGGCGTCGCGTCGCGGCAGGCCGGCGACGAGGCCGAGCAGCAGCCTGTCGTGCAGGACGACGGCGACCTCCTTGCCGTGCAGCCAGCCGATCAGCTCCTCGATGCTGTCGGCCTCGCGGACCTTCGCCTCGGCGACGACACGGTCGCGGTCGATGTCGCCGCGCCGCGGGCGCTCGGGCGGCGGCAGCATCGCCTCGTGCCGCGCGCGGAACTGCGGGTCGCCGTGGATGGCGAGCAGGGCGTTGGCATCGTCGAAGCCCGCCGTGGCCAACTGGCCCATGAGCGCATTGGCGCGCAGCGCGATCGGCGGCGGCGAGGTCTCCTCCGGCGTCAGCAGCAGGCCCGCCCGCTTCAGCGCAAGGCCGAGCGAGAGCTGGCCCGAGGCGGCCGAGATCGGGATCGCCAGCACCAGCCCCACGATGGTGGGCGACATCCAGCCGAACAGGGACGGCGCGATCATGAAGGCCGACACGCCGGCGAAGATGCCGAACGCCGTGTGCAGCCGGTGGCGGCGCACGATGTCGCGCAAGGGGATCGACCCGTCGTCGCGGCGCTGCGGGTTCCAGCCCGTGTCGCGCCCGGCGATGATCTGGAACACCGCGCCGGACTGGATCAGCATCAGGATCGGCGCCAGCAGCGCCGACATGATCACCTCGATCAGCGAGGAGGCGACGAGGCGCAGCGCGCCGCCCGATCCCTGCCGGAGGCTGCGGCGGATCAGCGCCAGCAGCAGCCCGAATAGCTTGGGGGCGAGCAGGATCGCCATGGTGATGAGGAACAGCTGGAGCGCGCGCTCGGCGTCGAAGCGCGGCCAGCTCGGGAACAGGGAGAACTCGGTGGTGAAATACTCCGGGCGCACGTAGCGCGTCTGCAGCACCAGCACGATGCCGACGACGAGCTGGGCCAGCCAGAGCGGCGAGGCGAGGTAGCTCATGATGCCGGTGGCGAAGTGCTGGCGCGTCGACCAGGTGAGGCCGGCGGCGCCGATCACCCGCGAATGCTGCAGGTTGCCCTGGCACCAGCGCCGGTCGCGGGTCGCCAGGTCGATGAGCGAGGGCGGGCTCTCCTCGTAGCTGCCCTCGAGATCCGGCAGCATGTAGACCGTCCAGCCGGCCCGGCGGATCAGGGCAGCCTCGACGAAGTCGTGACTGAGGATGTGCCCGCCGAAGGGCGGCTTGCCAGACAGCGTCGGCATGCCGCAATGGGCGGCGAAGGCCCGCGTGCGGATGATCGCGTTGTGGCCCCAATAATTGCCTTCGCGGCCCGACCAGACCGCGAGCCCCGTGGCGATCACCGGGCCGTAGATCTTCGCGGCGAACTGCTGCAGCCGGGCGAACAGCGTGTTGCGGTTGATGATCAGCGGCAGGGACTGGATAATGCCCGCATCGGGATCGGCCTCCATCGCGGCGGCCAGGCGGACGATGCAATAGCCGGTCATCAGGCTGTCGGCGTCGAGCACGACCATATGCTCGTAATGACCGCCCCAGCGGGTCACGAAATCCGCGATATTGCCGGCCTTGCGGTGATGGTTCTTGGGCCGGTGGCGATAGTAGACGCGCGCATCAGGCCCGAGGCGGTCACGCAACGCGAGGAAGGCGCGCTCCTCGGCAATCCAGATATCGGGATTGGTCGTGTCGGACAGGATGAAATAGTCGAAATTGGCACCAAGCCCGGTCGCTTCGACCGACTCGCGGATCGCGGCGAGGGCAGCAAAGGTGCGCGATGTCGCTTCATTGTAGATCGGCATCACTACAACCGTGCGCTTCGACAGGCTCGACGCGCGCGGTGTCTCGGGCTTCTTCACGAGCAGCACGACAAATCCGAGGATCGAGCTGGTGAAAGCGAGCGCGATCCACGAGAAGTTCACAGTGAAGAATGCCAGCAGGAGATACTGCAGGACCGTGGTGCGGCTGACCGACACGACCTCGTACATTTCATGCACGCCATAGGCGGTCAGCGCCAGCGCCGAACCAAAGACGAGCAGACGCGAGACCCATGGTGTTGTCCAGTCCGCCGGGCGCGCACGGGTCCGTTCTTCGCCTCGGCTCCACCGGCGCAGCGATTGCGTCGGCATGTCCAGCCGTGCTTCCGGCGGCAGTGCCGGCTCGGCGTGGGCGGTCGACACCGGCGCCGGCCGATCGACTACGGCGTCCATCGGTTCAGCCATGTTTCGGTGATCGGCCGGCCTGCGGCTTCCAGTTGAAGCCGCATCTCGCAGGAGGTTTCGGCACCCGGATCAAGCTCGAAGGAGACGCGCAGGGTCTTCCGTTCCGGATAGGGCACCATGCGCATGTTGTGGATCGCTCCCGGTGTTGCCGACAGCATCACCTTCACCGTCTGGGCCAGGTTGGCATCCGCCAGACCATCGCCCGCGAAGTCGACGAAAAAGCGGCGGCGGCGGCCTTGGCTGCCGCGCCCCTGGCGAACCGATCTGACCATCGCCACCGGCGGGTTCTCAGGCGGCTGCCAGCACCAGAACTGGCGATAGGACAGCGTTGTCTCCGAGCCAGCGGTAATCGCCTGCCTTGGCCGCCAATGGCAGATGATGTTGT
>JAIYAB010000264.1 GCA_027489275.1 Hyphomicrobiales bacterium | reverse complement strand
TGGTGCGTGAATCGTCGACGACGAAGACGCGATAGGGAGGGCCGTTGCGCATCAGAAGAACTCCACATCGCCGGCCGGGGCACGACGGGCGATCGTGTTCCGGTAGTTCTCTTCCTGCGTCGTCACCGTGGCCGCGCTGTTGCGGTCCAGTTCCTGCACGAAGGCCCGCCCCGTGGCGGGATGAAACCGCAGACGTCGCGGCGCCGTGCCGCCGACCGAGCGGGATACGATCGGGAACCCTTCCGTCTTCAGGAAGCGTTCCACGAAGGCGATATTCTGCTCGCCGATCTTCAACATGGAGTTACCGCCGAGCACGCGTGCGCCGCCGAAGATCTTGAACTCGATCCGGCCGCGGGCGCCGCCCTTGCGGTAGATGTTGTTGAGCAGCGTCTCCATGGCGTAGTCGCCGAAGCGCATCGCCTCGTCGCCGCCCTGGGCGAGATCATGCGCGTCGCTGGAGGGCAGCAGGAAGTGGTTGAGCCCGCCCACGCCCGTCACCGTGTCGCGCGCGCAGGCGGCGACGCAGGAGCCGAGCAGGGTCACCACCACCTCGTTGGGGTCGTTCGTGACGTAGTGGTCGCCCGGCGCGACCGAGACGAGCGTCTGGCCCGACGCCGCATCCTGGAAGGAGCGGCGACCCGGCGGAGGCGTGGCCGGCGAGAGCGCCATCAGCGCCTCCTGTACACGGTACGCCCGATCAGCTCGAAGGCCGGGTGAGGCGGGGAAAGGGATTCCGAGTGGCCGAGATAGAGCCACCCGCCCGGCCGCAGGATGTCCACGCAGCGGTCGACGATGCTCTTCTTCGTCGGGGCGTCGAAGTAGATCATCACGTTGCGGCACATCACGGCGTCGAAAGGCCCCTTCATCGGCCACGGCGTGACGAGGTTGAGCTGGCGGAAGGTGAGGAGCTTGCGCAGGTTCGCGCCGATGCGCACCGTGTCGTGGCCGACAGACTCGGCCTGGAGCTGGCCCTTCAGGTCCGGCGGCGAGCGCTCGTAGACCTCGCGGGAGTACTCGGCCGCCTCGGCGCGCGCCAGCACGTCCGTGTCGATGTCGGTGGCGAGGATCTTCACGTCGAGGTTGCGCGGGGGCTGCGACGCGACGACGGTCGCGGCGAGGGTGTAGGGCTCCTCGCCCGTCGAGGAGGCGGCGCACCAGATCCGCACCCGGCCATCGCCGCGCGTCGAGCGGGCGTAGATCTCCGGCAGGGCGTGGCTGCGCATGTGGTCGAAGTGGTGCCGCTCGCGGAAGAATGCGGTGTGGTTGGTGGTCAGGACGTTGAGCAACTGCGGCAGCTCGCGGTCGGCGTCCGGGCCGCGCAGCAGCTCGCAGTACTCGGTCACCGAGCGCAGGTGCAGCGCCCGCAGGCGGCGCAGCAGCCGCCCGCGGATCATCGCCATCTTGTGGGCCCGGATGACGATTCCGGCCTGCTCCTTCGCGATCGAGGCGATCAGCTCGAAATCGCGTTGGGAGAGGGTGAAATCACCATCGTCGGTTGCATGTGCAAGCACGGTCAAGCGTCCTGCCGATCAGGGTCGGTTCGGGAAGTCATCAGGCGGTGAAGGCGGGGGTGCTCTCGCGGACGATCGCGTGGAGGTCGAGCAGCGCGACGACTTCTTCGCCCTTCACGAGCAGCGCCTGCAACACGTCGTCTCCGTCACCGGCGATGTCGGGCGCGGGACGCAGGTCGGAGGGGAGAATGTCGACGATGTCGGAGACCGCGTCGACCAGGAGCCCGCCGTAGCGCTCGCCGAGGTCGAGCACGATCACCACGGAGGAGCGCGACACCGGCGAGGGGCCGAGGCCGAGCCGCTGGCGCAGGTCGTACACGGCGATGATGGCGCCGCGCAGGTTGATCACGCCGAGCACGTGGGCTGCCGCGTTTGGCAACGGCGTCGTCGGCTGCCAGCCCTTGATCTCGCGCACCGCGCCCACGTCGACGCCGAACGACCGGCCCTCGACCTTGAAGGTCACGATCTGCTGCGGCTTTCCCGCCGCGAAAGCGCTCATGCCCGCGACGGCCGCCGGTACGGGAGTGTCTGTGGAGAGCGTCGACATCATGCGGCTCCGGAGTTGAGTTCGGTGGCGGAAGGAAGGCGGCGCTGGGACTGCGAGAGGCCGGGCAGCGCGTCGACGTCGAGGATGAGGGCGACGAGGCCGTCGCCCAGGATGGTCGCCGCGCTGACGCCTTCGACGCGCCGGAACGAGGATTCCAGGTTCTTCACGACGACCTGCTGCTGGCCGACGATCTCGTCCACCGCGATGGCGAGGCGCGGAACGCTCTCGGTCTCGACGATGACGACGTTGGGCTCGTTGCCGATGGCGCGGATGCCGAGCAGCTCGCGCAGCTTGAGCAGCGGCGCGATCTCGCCGCGCAATTGCAGGATGTGGCGCCCTCCGGGAAGCTGCTCCACGGTCTTCGCGTCGAGCTGCATCGTCTCCACGATGTTGGACAGCGGGAACACGAAGCGCTCGGTCCCGGCGCGCACGATCATGCCGTCCAGCACCGCGAGGGTGAGCGGCAGACCGAGGGTGAACTTGCAGCCGCGGCCGGGGCTCGACTCCACGGTGATGCGGCCGCCCAGCGCCTCGACGTTCCGGCGCACCACGTCCATGCCAACGCCGCGTCCCGACACGTCGGTGACGGCGGCGGCGGTCGACAGGCCGGGGTGGAAGATGAGGTTGTCGGCCTCTTCCGGCGTCGGGTCCGGCGCGTCGGCGGGGATCAGGCCGCGCGAGCGGGCCTTCTGCATCAGCCGCTCGCGGTTGATGCCGCGCCCGTCGTCCTGCACGCAGATGAGGATGCGCGAGCCGCGGTGCTCGGCGCTGACGCGGATCGTGCCGTCGGCGTGCTTGCCCGCCTCGAGCCGCTCCTCGGGGGTTTCGAGCCCGTGGTCCATGGCGTTGCGGATCATGTGGATCAGCGGATCGGCGAGCTCTTCCACGATGGTCTTGTCGACCTCGGTGTCCTCGCCGGCCAGCACGAGATGGGCCTTCTTGCCGAGCGTGCGCTCGAGCTCGCGAACGAGGCGGGGCAGGCGCTGGAACACGACCTTCACCGGCTGCGCGCGCACCGCCATCACGTTGTCCTGCAGCTCGCGCGTCTGGCGGGCGAGGGAGAACAGCGCATCGACGAAGGCGGCCGCCTCGCGCTTGGGCAGCACGCCGGCGCGCTCGGTGAGCATGGACTGGGTGATGACGATCTCGCCGACGAGGTTCATCAGGCGGTCGATGCGGTCGAGGTCGACGCGGATCGTGCCGCCGCCGGTGCGGCGCGCCGGGGGCTGGCCGCTCGCGGGAGCGCCGGGGGGCGCTGCGCCCGATCCGCCGCCGGCGCCGGCCGGAGGGAGAGCTGCGGGCGCGGCGGCCGGGGACGCGGTTGCCTCGCCCTCGGCATGGGCGTCGAGCGGGATGAGCGGCGCGGCTTCGGCGACCGCCGGGGCAGCGTCGCCCATCGACGTCTCGCCCGGCCGACCGATGCGGAACTCGTGGTCGGCGAGGAAGCTGTCCAGCGTCTCGACGATGGCCTGGTCGCTGGCGTCCGTGTCGATCGTCAGCACCCAGACGAGATGGCAGTCGAGAGGGTCCAGCTCGTCGAACGCGGGAACCTTCGTCGTCTCGCAGACCACCTCCATGCTGCCGAAGCTCGCCAGGGCGTCGAACACCATGCGCGGGTCGAAGGCGCGGCGGAACACGTCGCGATCGGGGGTGATGCGGACCTCGAGCTTGTGGCGCGCGGGGCCCTCGTCGGCGGACTCGGCGGCGGCGGCTGGCGCGGGCTCGGCCGGGCCGAGATCGTCGAGAAGGTCGAATTCGGCGGGCTTCGGCTTCTTGACCGGATTGCCGCCGGCCATCGCCTCCAGCGCATGCACCAGATCGGGCGGCGGCGGGCGGGAGCCGCCGTCGCGGGCCGCCGTGATCACTTCGGAGAGGACGTCGCCGGCTTGCAGCAGCGTGTCGATGGGCGCCTCCTCGACGGACACGCGCCCGGAGCGCAGCGCGTCCAGGCAGGCCTCGAACAGATGCGCGAACTCGACCAGTTCGGTCAGGCCGAACGCGCCGGCGCCGCCCTTGACGGAATGGACGGCGCGGAACGCCGCGTTGATGTCCTCCGACGTGGCGCGGCCATCGGCGACAGCCGCGAGGCAGCCCTCGAGCTGGCCCATGAACTCGTCGCACTCGTCGAAGTAGATGCCGCGGATCTCGGCAAGGGCGTCCATGGCAGGACCTGTATCTGGTGACGTGGCGGAACGGGACGAAACGAAGCGCGGGACGCGGCCGTGGCCGCCCGGCCTACTTTCGCAGGCGGCTCAGCATGTCGAGGAGGCGTTGCGGGTCGAAGGGCTTGACCATCCAGGCCGTGGCGCCGGCCTTGCGGCCCTCGGCCTTGATCTCGGCGCCGCTCTCGGTGGTGAGGATGATGATCGGCACTTCGCCGCCGTCGGAGCGCTGGCGCACCGCGCGGGTGAATTCGATGCCGTCGAGAACGGGCATGTTGAGGTCGGTGATGACCACGTCCGGGCGGTGCTCGGAGAAGCGGTTCAGGCCCTCCTCGCCGTTCTCCGCCTCCACGACGTCGTACTGCGCCGCCCGCAGCGTGCGGCACAGCAGTTCACGCAAGGTCCGCGTGTCGTCGATAGCCAGGATCCGCACCGCTCTACTCCATTCCGATCGTCATGAAATCCGCGAAAAGGCCGAGCGACTGGAAGCCGTCCACCAGCCCTGCCGTCGGCGAAACCAGCATGAACGAGCCGTCGCGCTCCGGCGCCGCGCGGCCCGCCGCAATCACGAGCTGCGCGAGCGCCGGGCTGAGCCGGTTCACCTCGGCGACGTTCAGGCGAACGTTGTCGTTGGCCGCGAACGCGTCCTTCATCTTCCCGTACACTTCGAAGATCTCGTCGCGTGTCGGGTCGGGGCTGAGGGCGAGGTCCAAGGGCGTGTCTCCGCGCAATTAACAGCGGTCAGGATGCGCACGGAAAAGTTAAAAACCGATGGGTGTGTTGGGTGAACCGCAGTTAAGGTCTCGCTCATGCTCGGTAAAGTTTCGGATGATGTTGCAGCATCTTCCGGGTTGCGGAGGGTCGTCTTGCCGGATGTCAAGGGAGCGGATGACGACATGCCGGATGCACCCGCGCGGCGGGTTGACGCCGCCTTCCCGCGGGCCTTGGATGCCAGCCTGATTCAGGCGACGAGGAGTACGATCCCATGCAGTGGTCCCAGACGTGGACGTGGTTCGACGGCGGCTGGCACGAGGGCAATCCCGGCATCGTCGGCCCGCGGACCCACGCCTTCTGGCTCGGCTCCTCGGTGTTCGACGGCGCGCGCGCCTTCGAGGGCGTCACCCCGGACCTCGACCTGCACCTCGCCCGCGTGAACCGCTCGGCGGTGGCGCTGGGCCTGCAGCCGACGAAGAGCGTGGAGGAGATGCTGGGGCTGACCGCCGAGGGCATCGCCAAATTCGGCCCGCAGGCGGAGCTCTACATCCGCCCGATGTACTGGGCGGAGGCGGGCGGGGCGAGCGCGGTGATGGCGGACCCGGCCTCGACGCGCTTCTGCCTGTGCATCCACGAGGCGCCGATGCCCAAGCCGGCCGGCTCCGCGATCACGCTTTCACCCTTCCGCCGCCCGACGCCGGAGACGGCGCCGCTCGAGGCGAAGGCGGGCTGCCTCTACCCGAACAACTCGCGCGCGCTCGTCGAAGCGCGCGGCCGGGGCTTCGACAACTGCCTGCTGACGGACATGCTGGGCAACGTCGCCGAACTCGCCACCGCCAACATCTTCATGGCCAAGGACGGCGTCGTCTTCACGCCCATCGCCAACGGCACGTTCCTCAACGGAATCACGCGCCAGCGCACGATCAGGCTGCTGCGCGAGGCGGGGCGCGAGGTCGTGGAGGGCGCGCTGTCCTACAAGCAGTTCACCGGCGCGGACGAAATCTTCTCGGCCGGCAACTACGGGAAGGTGCAGCCGGTGATCCGCATCGACGACCGGGACCTGCAGCCCGGCCCCGCCTTCCGCCAGGCGCGCGAACTCTACTGGGCCTACGCCCACGCCGGATGACGCAGCCCGCGGCGTCGCCCGTCAGGCTCGAACTCGCCGGGTTCTGCCTCGTCTTCGTCGGGCTCGGCCTGGCGCGGTTCGGCTATCCGCCGCTGATCCCGGTGATGGTGGCGCACGGCACGCTGACGCCGGCGGGCGCGGGCTACATGGCGGCGGCGAATTTCGCCGGCTATCTCGCCGGCGCGGTCGCTGCCGATCCCGGCGCGCGCCGCTACGGGCCGCGCCCGGTGATGCTCGCCGCGTTGGTCGGCGCGGTCGCGTCCTTCCTCGCCTGCGGCGTCGACCTCGGCCTCGGCTGGCTCGGCGTCTGGCGCTTCGTCGCGGGCGTTTCGGGCGGGTTTCTGATGGTGCTGACGCCGCCGGTGCTGCTGCCGCTGATCCCCGTCGGGCTGCGTCCGCGGGCTGGCGGGCGTCTCTTCGCGGCGGTGGGGGCGGGGATGCTCGTGTCCGGTCTCCTGCTCCCGCTCATGCCGCAGGCGGGGCCGGGGACGCTGTGGCTCGTCATCGCCCTGATGGGCGCGATGGCCGGCGTCGGCGGGTTCGTCCTGCTGCCGCGAGCGCTCGGGGTCGCCGCGCCGGCGGCGGCCGACCATCGCGGGCCGCCCGCTGACGCGGGGGGAACGTCGGGCTTCGGCGCGGCCTTCTGGGGCCTCGGCGTGCTCTATGCCGCCATCGCCATGAGCTACATCCCGCACACGGTCTTCTGGGTCGATTTCCTCGCCCGCGACCGGGGCGCCGGGCTCGGCGCGGGCGGCGCGGCGTGGATGCTGTTCGGGTTGGGCGCGTTGCTGGGACCCCAGGTGCTCGGTCGACTCGCCGGCCGGTACGGCTACGCGCCGACCCTTCGCGTCAGCGCGCTCGGCCTCGTCGCGGCGCTGCTGATGCCGATCGGCGTCGACAGCGAGGCGCTGCTCTCGGCCGCCTCCGTCCTGGCGGGCGCCTGCGCCATCGGCAGCGTCTCGCTGGTGTCGGGCCGCTCCAACGCCATCGTCGCACCCGCGCACCGCGCGCGCGCCTGGGCGATCCTCACCGTCGGCTTCGCGGTGATGCAGGGCGCGGGAGCCTGGATCCTCTCCCTCGTGCTGTCGGTGACCCACTCCTACGCGGCGCTGTTCGTGACCGCGGCCGGCGTGCTGCTCGCCGGCGTCGCCGTCGATGCCGTGCTCGGCCGGCGCAACGGGGCCGCACGGTAACCTTTCGTCAACCAAGCGCGCGCACGGTCGATCCATCCGTTCGCGAAGCATGGCCCATGCGCAGAACCGTCCCCGCCGCCGCGGCGCTCGCCGCCGGCCTCCTCGCCGCCGGCTTCACCGAGCCGCCGGTCTCTCCCGAGCACACGCTGCGCTATACGCGCGAGCGCGGGGGAAGCTGCACGCTGATGGTGCCCTACTACGGCCCGCAGGCGCTCTGGATCGGCCGTTTCGCCGGAGGCCGGCGCATGGACATCTCGGCAGAGCGGATCTTCATGGACTGGCGGGCCGAGGAATCCTGCTTCTTCGACATCGTCGACTGCACGCGCTGGGTCGACGGCCTGCAGCGCATGTTCCCCGACGGGGCCGGCTATGCCTATTGCCGCAATCTCGGCGAGGTCCAGGCGCGCGGTCCGTCTAGGCCCGCCGGAAAGGCAGTCGTAAAGCCCTGACGAGCGCCAGCAGCGCGCCGAAATAGACGACCGCCCCGGCCGTTCCCAGCACGGCGAGATGCGCCAGCGGGGCCAGCCCGCCGAACCCGGCCGCCCAGGGCCTGATCACCGGTCCCGCGAAGAAGGTGGCGACCGCGAGGAGCGCCGCGCAGCCCGCCACGGCGGCGACGGTGCGGATGAGGTCGCGGTCCGGCGCCATGTAGTCGCGGCGGCGCGCCATCACGACGAGCAGGATCACGTTGACCCACGCGCCGATCGCGGTGGCGAAGGCAAGGCCCGGCGCGCCGAAGCGCTCGTACAGGACGAGCTTCAGCAGCAGGTTTACGCCGATGCCGGAGAAGGACGCGATCAGCGGCGTGGTCGTGTCCTGGCGGGCGTGGAAGCTCGCGACCGCGGATCGGATCAGCACGACGGCCGGCAGCCCCACGCCGTAGGCCGCCAGCGCCGCGCCGGCGGCGGCGGCGGAATCCGCGGTGAAGGCGCCGCGCATGAACAGCGCCGCCATGATGAGTTCGGGGATCATCAGGAAGGCGACGAAGAACGGCGCGGCGAGCGCCACGGTGAACGCCATCGCGCGGTTCTGCGCCGCGTGCGCGCCGGCTGCGTCGCCCAGCGCCAGCCGCCGGGCCATGGTGGGCAGGACCACGGTGCCGGCGGCGATGCCGATCACCCCGACGGGCAACTGGTAGAGCCGGTCGGCGTAGTAGAGCGAGGACACCGACCCCGTCGGCAGCAGGGAGGCGATGATGGTGTCGGCGAACATCGCGATCTGCACGCCGGCCGCGCCGATCACCGCCGGCCC
>JAIYAB010000337.1 GCA_027489275.1 Hyphomicrobiales bacterium | reverse complement strand
GGGGATGCGCTCGCTCGGCGAGGCCGTGTACGAGGAGCGCCGCGCGCTCGCGGCCTGCCTCGTCATCCTGATGGGCGCCGTCATCACGGCCGCGTCGCTGATGCATCTGGTGGAGAGCAGCACACAGCCGGACAAGTTCGGCACCATTCCCGATGCCATGTGGTGGGCGATGATCACGCTCACGACGGTCGGCTACGGCGACGTCGTACCCATCACCCCGCTGGGCAAGGTGGTCGCGTCGATGACAGCGGTCACCGGGCTCGTCATGCTGGCGCTGCCGGTCGGCATCATCGCGACCGCGTTCGCCGACGTCATCCATCGCCGCGAGTTCGTCGTCACCTGGGGCATGATCGCCCGCGTGCCTCTCTTCGCCGACCTCACGGCCGAGGAGGTCGCCCAGATCATGCGCCTTCTGCGCTCGCGCGCGGTCGAACCGGGCGAGATCGTCGTTCGGCGGGGCGAGATGGGCCACTCCATGTATTTCGTGGCTTCCGGCCAGGTGGAAATCGAGCTGCCGCAGGGCCGGCATCATCTCCTGGGGGAGGGGCAGTTCTTCGGCGAGATTGCCGTTCTCAAGAACACGAGGCGCAATGCCACCGTGCGGGCCACGGCACGGACGCAGCTTCTGGTGCTCGACTCCTCAGATTTGCGTGCTCTGATGACCCAGCGCCCGGACATTGCGGCGCGGATTCATGAAGTGGCCCGCAACCGCGCTTCCCGCACGTCGACCGTCATGTCCCCGGATACGTTTCGCGGCCCTGGTGAAGGCGGGGAGGGCGAGTGAGCATGCATCAGCCGACTGGCGCTCAGATCGGACTCGGCTCACGGAAATCCGGTCCCTGGCTGCGCACCATCTTTCGATGAAGCGGCTCGACTCAGGCCCCGGGCAACGAAAAGGCCCGGCTGCGAGCCGGGCCTTCATCGTTGGGCGTCGTGCGCCGTATGGCGGCCTGGTCAGGCCATCGCCTTCTTGAGGTTCTCGTCGATCTTGTCGAGGAAGCCCGTGGTCGACAGCCATTTCTGGTCGGCGCCGACGAGGAGCGCGAGGTCCTTCGTCATGTAGCCGGCTTCCACGGTGTCCACGCAGACCTTCTCGAGCGTCGAAGCGAACTTGGCGAGCGCCGCGTTGTCGTCGAGCTTGGCGCGATGGGCGAGGCCCCGGGTCCAGGCGAAGATGGAGGCGATCGAGTTCGTCGAGGTCTCCTTGCCCTTCTGGTGCTCGCGGTAGTGGCGCGTCATCGTGCCGTGGGCGGCCTCGGCCTCGACGGTCTTGCCGTCCGGCGTCATCAGAACCGAGGTCATCAGCCCGAGCGAGCCGAAACCCTGCGCCACGATGTCGGATTGCACGTCGCCGTCATAGTTCTTGCACGCCCAAACATAGCCGCCGGACCACTTGAGGGCCGAGGCCACCATGTCGTCGATCAGGCGATGCTCGTATACGATGCCGGCTGCATCGAATTTTGCCTTGAACTCGTTCTGGTAGATCTCTTCGAAGATGTCCTTGAACCGGCCGTCATAGATCTTGAGGATCGTGTTCTTTGTCGACAGGTAGACCGGATACTTACGCATCAGGCCGTAATTGAGAGAGGCTCGCGCAAAATCACGAATGGACTCGTCCAAGTTGTACATCGCCATCGCGACGCCGGCGTCCGGGAACTTGAACACCTCCTTCTCGATGACTGTGCCGTCGTCGCCCTCGAACTTGATGGTCAGGCGGCCCTTGCCGGGCACCTTGAAGTCCGTGGCGCGGTACTGGTCGCCAAAGGCATGGCGTCCGACGACGATGGGCTGCGTCCAGCCCGGCACGAGACGCGGTACGTTCTTGCAGATGATCGGCTCGCGGAAGATCACGCCGCCCAGGATGTTGCGGATGGTGCCGTTGGGCGACCGCCACATATCCTTCAGGTTGAACTCCTTCACGCGGCCCTCGTCCGGCGTGATGGTGGCGCACTTCACGCCGACGCCGACCTTCTTGATCGCGTGGGCGCTGTCGACGGTCACCTGGTCGCTCGTCGCGTCGCGGTTCTCGACCGAAAGATCGAAATACTGCAGGTCGATGTCGAGATAGGGGTGGATCAGCTTGTCGCGGATGTAGTGCCAGATGATCCGGGTCATCTCGTCGCCGTCGAGTTCGACGACGGGGTTGGCCACCTTGATCTTCGCCATCTTCTTCCAGCCTTTCGTTCACCGGGGCTTGATCCGTGTCCGTCGCCCCCGCGACGGTCGAACCGGTCGGCGCTCCTCTTAGCACTGGCGTCGGTGAGGTTGAAGCGCGCCTTTCGTTGGCGCGGTCGCGACCTTGCGGATGCGTGGCTTCCGGGCGCAGCCCGCAGGCTGCCTGCACCTCGCAAAGTGTTGACGCCTTTGGCGTATTCAGGACCGGTCCAAATGCAGTAGAACCTCGCCATGGCCGATGTGACCCTGACTGCCGCGGTGCTCGCGGGAATCCTGAGCTTTTTGAGCCCCTGCGTGCTTCCGCTGGTGCCACCCTACCTGTGCTTCCTCGCGGGCACGACGATCGAGGAGTTCGCCGAGGGCGGTGAGCGGCGCGCGCGGCGCGACGTGATCATCGTCGCGGTCCTGTTCGTGCTCGGCTTTTCGACCGTCTTCGTGATGCTTGGCGCCACTGCATCCGTGCTCGGGCAGGTCATCCGGCAGTATCTCGATACGCTCTCGATCGTCGCCGGGGCAGCCATCATCATGATGGGCTTGCACTTCCTGGGAGTATTCCGGCTGCACTTCCTCTACCGGGAGGCCCGGCTCACGGTCGAGAAGCCGGTCGGCATGTGGGGTGCATACGTCATGGGGCTCGCCTTTGCCTTCGGGTGGACGCCCTGCATCGGGCCGATCCTGGCCGCCATCCTCGCCGTCGCGGGCTCCGAAGACACAGCAATGCGCGGCGCCGTGCTTCTCGCGGCGTATTCGGCCGGCCTCGGTATTCCGTTCCTCTTGGCGGCGCTGGCGCTCGAGCCGTTCACCGGGTTCATGCGGCGCTTCCGCAAGCGGATGGGGCTCGTCGAGAAGACCATGGGCGCGCTGCTCGTCGTCACGGGCGTCGCGTTCCTCACCGGAAGCTTCACGCAGATGTCGTTCTGGCTGCTGGAGACGTTCCCTGCGCTCGGGCGCCTCGGCTGAGGCAGTCTAGAGCGCGAGTTCCATCACCATGGCGCCGATCGGGACGCCGGGCATGAGCATCACCGTTTCCGGTCCGACGACGATGAACCCGGCGCTGGCGTAGAACTCCACGGCGACGAGGCTCGAGTAACAGGATAGGCGCTTCATCCCGGCAGACCTGGAGTCGTCGATCGTACGCTCGATCAGGGCCCTGCCTATGCCGTGGCGCAGCCTGTCGGGGTGCACGGCAAACTGGCGGACATGGCCCGTTGCGGCATCGGACGGAGCGGGATCGGGGCCCGGGCGTCCCGCGGTCCAACCCCCGCACCCCGCGATCGTGCCGGTTTCGTCCAGCGCGACGAAGAAGGTGCCACTGGCCAGCAGCGCCGGGTTCGCCCGGGTCATCAGCGCGAGCGCCGGTTCCAGCATGGCGGGCGGGTAGGCCGGCCGCATCAGGACCGGATACGACGCCTGCAGGACCGCAGTCACCGCGTCCGTATCGTCCAGGGTGGCGACGCGGACGGCAATCACGCCGGTCGGCTCACTCGGCGCCGTCGCCGCGTCCGCCGCGGCGGCCCGAGCGGGCGCGGCCGCCGGCCTGAGCCTTCGGGCGGGTGATGGGGCCGAGGCTCGCTTCGACCGCCTCGAATGTGGGCCGGGGCGGAACGACGCCGCTGTCGAGCGCCTTGCGCATCGCAGCGATGTGGCCGGGCGACGTGCCGCAGCAGCCGCCGACGATGCGCGCGCCGGATGCGCGGGCGAGGCGGGCGTATTCCGCCATCAGCTCCGGCGTGCCGCCGTAGTGCACCTTGTCGCCGACCCACTGCGGTATGCCGCAATTGCCCTTGGCCACGAAGATGTCGGAGGGCGCCACCGCGCTCATCTGCAGGATCGAGGCGACGAGGTCGCCGGGGCCGATGCCGCAATTGGCGCCATAGGCCACCGGGGGCTCAGGCAGGCGGTTGGCCAGTTCGGCGAGCCCTTCCGGCGTCAGGCCCATCATGGTGCGCCCCGCCGTATCGAAGCTCGCGGTGAAGACATAGGGCAGGCCGGCGTTCAGCGCGCCGCGGGCGGCCGCCTCCAGTTCCTCCGCCGCCGACATGGTCTCGATCCAGGCGACGTCGGCGCCGCCCTCGACCAGGCCGCGTGCCTGTTCTGTGAAGGCCTCGACTGCGGCGTCCATCGTCAGCGCGCCAAGCGGCTGGAACAGCTCGCCCGTCGGGCCCATCGAGCCCGCGACGATCACGTCGCGTCCCGCCTTGTTGGCGGCGCGGCGGGCGATGGAGGCGGCAAGGCGGTTCAGCTCGCGCGTGCGGTGCTGCAGGTCGTGCAACTTCAGCCGGAAGGCGTTCGCGCCGAAGCTGTTGGTCAGCACGATGTCGGATCCGGCCGCAATGAAGTCGCTGTGCAGGCGCTCCACCCGGTCGGGATGCTCCGTCAGCCAGGCCTCGGGCGGCTCGCCGGATTCGAGGCCCATGTCGAAGTAGTTCGTCCCGGTCGCGCCGTCGGCGAGCAGCACTCCCCGCTCGGCAATCAGCTTCGACAGTCGATCTGCGACGATGGTGGCGGCGGACATGGCGGCCTCGGCTTGCTGTACTGCGACGAGGAGGTAGGGCAGGGCGCTGCGTTTGTCAAAACGGACGGCGCGTCGGGTTTGCGGAACGGAGCTGGCCTGGATCATCGATGCCTCCAGGCAAGAAAAAGGGCGCCCGTCGGGGCGCCCTTTCCGTGGATCGCCGTGAGGCGAGCAGAATTACTTCTGCTCGACGTAGGTGATCTTGTCGCCCTGCTTCTTCCACACGTACATCGTGTAGTCCGGACGGGTGATGTCGCCCTTCTTGTCGAAGGCGATGTCGCCGATCACGGTCTTGAAGGCCTTGCCCGACTTCATGGCCTCGGCGACCTTCTTGGGGTCGACCGACTTGGCCTGCTCGGCAGCCTGCGCCATGATCTGGACCGCAGCGTAGCTGTAGAGCGTGTAGGCCTCGGGGTTGAACTTCTTGGCCTCGAACTTCTTCACGATGTCCTTGGCTTCCGGACGGCCGCGCGGGTCCGGCGGGAACGTCATCAGCGTGCCTTCGACGCCCGGTCCGCCGATTGTGGCGAATTCGTCGGAGGTGATGCCGTCGCCCGACATCATCACGGCCTTCACGCCCTGGTCGCGCATCTGGCGCACGATCAGGCCGCCTTCCGTGTGCAGGCCTCCCCAATACACGACGTCCGCGCCGGACGTCTTGATCTTGGAGACGAGCGCCGAGTAGTCCTTTTCGCCGGTGTTGACACCTTCGTAGAGGACTTCCTTCACGCCCTTGGCGTTCATCGCCTTCTTGGTCTCGTCGGCGAGGCCCTGGCCGTAGGTCGTCTTGTCGTGGATGACGGCGATCTTCTTGCCCTTGAGCTTGTCGGCGATGTAGGCGGCCGCCACGGTGCCCTGCTGATCGTCACGGCCGCAGGTGCGGAACACGTTCCACATGCCGCGCTCGGTGATCTTCGGGTTGGTGGCCGACGGGGTCACCATGAGAATGTTGTTCTCCTGGTAGATCTCGGAGGCGGGCATCGTCACGCCGGAGTTGAAGTGGCCGACCACCCACTTGACGCCGTCGCCGACGAACTTGTTGGCGACCGAGACGCCTTCCTTGGGGTCCGAACGG
>JAIYAB010000074.1 GCA_027489275.1 Hyphomicrobiales bacterium | reverse complement strand
GGCAACGTGCCCGGCGGCTTCAACGCGCGGGCGACGGAGAGCTTCCAGGAGGGCGTCCGCATCCCGCCCGTGAAGCTGATTTCGCGCGGGCGAATGAACGACGACATCGTCGCCATTCTCTCCGCCAACAGCCGGGTGCCGCAGTCCAACTTCGGCGACCTCAACGGCCAGCTCAACGCGCTCGATCTCGGCGAAGGACGGCTGCGCGGTCTCCTCGACGACTATGGCGACGACGTCGTGAGCCGCGCGCTCGACGCCTTCACCGCGCGCGCCGAAACGCTGATGCGCCGCACGCTGGAGGCCCTGCCGGACGGGGTCTATTCGTTCGAGGACAGGCTCGACAACGACGGCGTGACCGACGTGCCGCTCATCATCGCGCTGGACCTCACCATCGCCGGCGACACGATGACGCTCGACTTCTCGCGTTCGTCGGCGCCCTGCGCCGGGCCGCTGAACATTGCGCGCTCGACCGCCGTGGCGTGCTGCTACGTGGCGCTGAAGCACGTCTTCACCGACGTGCCGGCGAACGCCGGCTGTCTCGCGCCGATCACCTTCGTCATTCCCGACACGACGCTGCTCGGCGTCAGCGCGCCCAAGCCCGTGGGCGGCTACACCGAGACCATCCTGCGCGTCATCGGCGTCGTCTTCGGCGCCCTGGCGAAGGCGATGCCGGACCGGGCGACGGCAGCGCCGTTCGGCACCATCAACGCGTTGTCCATCGCCGGGCACCGCGACGACGGCAGGCGCTATGTGATGTTCTCGTTCTTCGGCGGCGGACTGGGCGGCAACCCCGAGACCGACGGCCTCAACCACGGCAACAACCCGATCTCCATGGCGACGATCCCGCCCGCGGAAATTCTCGAGGCGTCCTATCCGATCCTGTTCACGCAGTGGGCGCTGCGCCCCGACAGCGCGGGACCGGGCTTCCACCGCGGCGGGCTCGGCGCCATCTACGAGATCGAGGCGCTGGCGGCGTCCGGCGCGGACGTGTTCCTGCTGGGCGAGCGCGGCCGCTTCGCCCCCTTCGGCGTCAATGGCGGCGAGGAAGCCGCGCTCAACCGGTTCTTCTGGCAGACCGAGGAAGGCGAGAAATCCCCGCCCCTCGCCTCGAAGATCACCGACGTGAAGATCGCGCAGGGCCGGCGCGTCCGGCTGGAGACGCCGGGCGGCGGCGGATGGGGGCCGGCAACCGAGCGCGACCCCGCCACCGTCGCGCGCGACGTAAGGCTGGGCTATGTCTCGGCGGCGGCGGCGCGGGACCGCTACGGCGTGGCGGTGTCGGAGGAAGGCGTCCTCGACGCCGACGCCACGGCGGCGCTGCGCGCCGGGAGGACGGCATGAGCGCGCGCGGCACGGTCGTCGGCGTCGACGTCGGCGGTACCTTCACCGACCTGTTTCTCTTCGACGAGGCCGAGCGGCGCTTTCGCACCGCGAAGGTGCCCTCCAACCGCGGCGACGAGGCGAGCGGATTCCTCGCCGGCCTGCGGACGCTGGGCGAGGTGCGCTCCTTCTCCTCCATCGTGCACGGCACGACGGTGGGCACGAACGCGCTGCTGGAGCGCAAGGGCGCGCGCATCGGCGTGATCACGACGCGCGGCTTCCGCGACGTGCTGGAGATGCGCCGCCGCGACCGGCCGCGCACCTGGGGCCTGTGGGGCGACTTCACGCCCATCGCCGACCGCGACATGCGGCTGGAGGTGGACGAACGGGTTCTCGCCGACGGGACGATCCGCACGCCGGCCGATGCGCAGGCGGTGCGGGAGGCGGCAGCCGCTCTGCTCGCCAAGGGCGCGCAGGCGGTCGCCATCGTGTTCGTCAACGCCTATGCCAACGCCGCGAACGAAGCCGCGGCGGCGGCGGCGGTGCGGGCGATCTGGCCGAACGATAACGTCATCGCGTCGTCGGAGATCCTGCCCGAGATCCGCGAGTTCGAACGCGCGTCGACCACGGCGATCAACGCTTACCTGCAGCCCGTCGTCGGCTCCTATCTCGGCAAGCTCGAGGCGGCGCTTCAGGGCGAGTCCTTCGGCGGCACGTTCCACATCGTCCAGTCGAACGGCGGGGTCATGTCCACCGCGACCGCGAGGCGACTGCCGGTGCGCACGGCGCTGTCGGGGCCGGCGGCCGGCGTCATCGCCGCAGCGGCCATCGCCCGGGCGGCAGGGTTCCCGAACGTCATCACCGGCGACCTCGGCGGCACGTCGTTCGACGTGTCGCTGATCGCCGGCGGACGCTCCGTTCTGGCGGCGCAGACGACCGTGGATTTCGGGCTGGTCATCCGTACGCCGATGATCGAAATCTCGACCATCGGAGCGGGCGGCGGCTCCATCGCGCAGGTCGACAAGGGCGGCCTGTTGCAGGTGGGTCCGGAGAGCGCGGGGTCGCGGCCGGGACCCGTGTGCTACGGCCAGGGCAACGACCGGCCGACACTGACGGACGCGAACGTGGTGCTCGGCCGCATCAATGCCGACCGCCCCATCGGCGGACAGCTGGCGCGGCTCGACGTCGAGGCCGCGAAGGCGGCGATCGGCCGCCATGTCGGCGAGCCGCTCGGCATCGGCGCGATGGAGGCGGCGGAGGCAATCGTGCGCGTCGCCAACGCGAAGATGGCGGGCGCCATCCGGCTCGTTTCGATCGAGCGGGGGCATGACCCGACCACCTTCGCGATCATGCCGTTCGGCGGCGGCGGCGCGCTGCACGCCGGCGCGTTGGTGCGCGACGTGGGCCTGGCCTCCGCGCTGGTGCCGCGTTTTCCGGGAATCACCTCGGCGCTGGGCTGCGTGATCGCTGACCTGCGCCATGATCAGGTGCGCACCGTCAACTGGATGCTCGACGACCTCGACGTCGGCGCCCTCGACCGGCTGATGACCGAGCAGGGCCACGCCGCCGACCGCGTGGTGGCCGGCGCCGGCGTGGCGGTCGAGCGCATCGACGTGCTCTATGAGCTGGACATGCACTACATGGGCCAGACGCACACCATCTCCGTGCCGCTGCCCGTGACGCTCTCGGGCGAAACCACCGGCGTCACCGCGGCGCTGGTGCGCGAAGCGTTCGAGACGTCCTATCGCACGTCGTTCAGCCGGCTGCTGCCTGGCATTCCGATCCGCATCGTCACGCTACGGACCGCCGCGATCGGGCGGCGGCCGCCCTTCGACCTCTCCGCCCTGGCACCGGCCGAGGGCGCGACGTTGTAGGCGGCGCGGCGCGGCGCGCGGCCGGTCTGGTTCGCAGGCGCGTGGCACGACACCGTCGTGTGGTCGCGGCTCGACCTGCCCGTCGGCGCGGTGGTCGCCGGACCCGCGATACTGGAGCAGCCCGACGCGACGACCGTGGTCGACCCCGGCCTCACGGCGCGGGTGGACGCGCTGGGCAACATCGTCATCGAGAGGGCACCATGAGCGCCAACGCGACGCCGGGGCAGACGGCGCTTCTCATCGTCGACCTGCAGAACGACTTCCTGCATCCGCAGGGCGCCTACGGCCGGGCGGGGCAATCCTCTCCCGCCATCGCGGCGCTGCCGGCGCGCGTGAAGCCGCTCGCGGACGCGATCCGCCGCAAGGGCGGGTGGATCGTCTCGACCCAGTTCACGCTGGTGCCCGCCAAGGGCGGCGAGCCGCTGATCTCGCCGCACCTGAAGACGCTGCGGCCGTTCCTGCGCAAGGGCGATTTCCTGCCCGGCGGCTGGGGCCACGCGCTGGTGGACGAACTCCAGCCTGCCGATCTCGTGGTCGAGAAGATCGCCTATTCGGCCTTCTACCAGACGCGGATGGAATGGGCGTTGCGCAAGGCCGACATCCGCCGGCTCTATGTCTGCGGGATCGTCACCAATGGCGGCGTCGCCTCGACGGTGCGCGAGTGCCACGTGCGCGATCTGGACGCGGTCGTGCTCGAGGACGGTTGCGCGGCGTTCAGCGAGGAGACCCACCGCATCGCAATCGAGGCGCTGCGCCCCGTCGCGCCGGTGATGACGGTGGCCGCGGCCTTGCGCGAGGTGGAGGCGTCGTGAGCGCGATCCTGCCGGCCGAGGGGGCGCGTTTCGAGACCGTGGCGCCTGTCCTGATCGTGGGCGCCGGCGCGGCCGGGCTCACGGCGGCTCTCGCCGCGCGCGAGGCGGGGGCCGAGGTCGTCGTGCTGGAGCGCGATCCCATTCCGCGCGGCTCGACCGCGCTCTCCGCCGGGTTGATCCCCGCCGCGCCGACGCGCTTCCAGGCCGAGCGCGGGATCGACGACAGCGTCGAGCTGTTCGCCGGCGACATCCTGAAGAAGGCGAAGCACGAACCCGACGCGGCGCTCGTCCATGCGATCGCGGCCGGCTCCGGGCCGGTGATCGAGTGGCTGGCAGACCGCCACGGCCTGCCGTTCTCGGTGGTGCACGACTTCAGCTATCCCGGCCATTCGGCGCGGCGCATGCACGGCCTGCCGTCGCGGTCGGGCGCGGAGCTGGTGGACCGGCTGCGGCAGGCGGTAGAGGCGCAGGACGTGCCCATCCTCACGCAGGCCACCGTCGCGGCGCTGTTCGCTGCAACCGATGGCCGCGTCGCCGGCGTGCGAGTGTCGCGGCCGGACGGATCGACGGAGGACATCGGCTGCGCCGCGCTGGTGCTCGCCAGCAACGGCTACGGCGGCAATCCCGACCTCGTCCGCCGGCACATCCCCGAGATGGCCGATGCGCTCTATTTCGGCCATCCCGGCAACCGCGGCGACGCGGTGCTGTGGGGCGAGGCGCTGGGCGCGAAGCTGGTCGCCATGTCGGGCTACCAGGGCCACGGCTCCGTGGCGCATCCGCACGGCATCCTCGTGAGCTGGGCCGTGGTGATGGAGGGCGGATTCCAGGTGAACCTCGACGGCCGCCGCTTCAGCAACGAGACGCAGGGCTACTCCGAGCAGGCCGCCGTGGTGCTGAAGGAGCGCGACGCGACGGCCTTCGACGTGTTCGATGGCCGCATCGCCGCCATCGCGCGCCAGTTCGAGGACTTCCGCAACGCCGAAGCGATGGGCGCGGTGCTCGCTGCCCCGACGGTCGCCGATCTCGCGGCGGCCATCCGCGTGCCGGCCGAGGCGCTGGCGGCCACATTCGACGAGATCGGTGCCGCGCGCGCAGCGGGCGCGGTCGACCGCTTCGGGCGCGACTGGAGCGGCGTCGCACCGCTCGACCCGCCCTACTGCGCCGTGAAGGTCACCGGCGCGCTGTTCCACACGCAGGGCGGCCTCGCCGTCGACGCGCAGGGCCGCGTGCTACGGCCGGACGGATCGGTCCTGCCGAACCTCTTTGCCGTCGGCGGCGCGGCGGTC